>NZ_AP027059.1:910470-1213961 GCF_030295325.1 Haliovirga abyssi
AACAGCAAGAGGATTTACAAAAGACCAGGTTTGGAAAAAGATACCCTTTACAGTTCCTTATGAAACAGAAATAAAAATAACAGTTATAGCTTCTACTGATTCCAATGGAAAAAGAAATGATGATGATTTAAAATGGGCATTAGATGAAAATGACTTTGGATGGGCTACAGAAAGAGCATGGGATGGAAGAACATTAAATGGAAAGAAGAAAACAGTAGTTGTAACAACTAGATTAAATGCGGGAGATCACTATTTGAAGTTTTGGGCTGATCAAACGCCGACTTTATATTCAATAAAAATTGAATATAAAGCTAAAAATACTATAAAAGAATTAAAAATGAAAGATTATAGATATATAGATGGAATGGGTATTAAGCTTTTATGGGAACCTGTAGAAAAAGCAAATGGATATAAGATATTTAAAAAATCTAAAAAATATTCAAAATATTCAGAAGTTGCAGAAGTAAAAGTTCCATTTTTTATGGATGCGTTTGTTACTCCTGGAGATATTTATGATTATAAAATAGCAGTTTTGAATAAAGCTAAAAGAATAAGTTTTTATTCAAAATCAATGACAATTGAAGTTTCAGAAAAGATACCGCCAAAAGTAGTATCAGATTTAAAAGTTATATCTAAAAAGGGTGTAGTATATTTAGACTGGAATCAAAATACAGAACCCGATTTTGCAAGTTACAATATATATAGAAAGGGTAAAAATGATTTAAGATATTCAAAATATGCAATAGCCTTAGATAATAGATATGAGGATAAAAAAGCTAGTGAAATGAAAAAATATTCTTATAGAATTACTGCTGTAGATATGAATGGAAATGAAAGTGGAATGTCAAAAGAGGTGACAGTATTAGTAAAGCCTAAATTTTATAGACCACAAGGTGTTGGAGATATATATCCAAAGGAATTTTATCCTGGGGATACAATAACAATATATTTTTCACCTAGAAAAAGTACTCAAATAAGAAAAAGAAGATTAAGAGCAAAAAGAAGAGATCCAAAGATAAGACCGTTGCCAAAACAAATGTATGTACATTATGGATTAAATAACTGGGATCCAGATTATACTATAGCAGAAGCAAAAGACCCTAAAATGACTTATGATAAATCTATTTCCGCTTGGAAATACGAGATGAAAGTTCCTATTATTACTAAAGAGATAGATTTTGTATTTAAAGATGAGTTAGATAATTGGGATACTAACTGGTCAAAAGATTATAAATATAAAGCTGCAAAAGATAAAGTACCTCCAAGTGCTCCAACTAAATTAACATCAATACCAAAATATAAATTAGTTTATTTAGAATGGGCACCAAATGAAGAGGCAGATTTAAGCTATTATAAAATTTTTAGAAGTTCAACAAAAAATGGAAAGTTTGTTCCTATAACAGCAAAATTGAAATCAAATTATTATAGGGATATAGATTTAACACCTAGAAGTACACATTTTTATAAGATTAAGGCTTATGATGTTAATGATAATGAAAGTGAATTTTCTAATATGACTGAAGCCAAAGTATTAGAAAAAGGGATAGAGCTTAATAAACCATGTACTTGGAATCCAAAAGTTCCAGGGATGGGTGAAAAAGTTAAGATATATTATTCGCAGCATTTAGGAGCTTTAAAAGAGTCAAAAAAAGTTATGATAAAAATAGGTGTTAATGATTGGGATACTCTTAAAAAGCCTATAAAAAATTATGATATGAAATATGATAAAATTTTAGATGGATGGTATTATGAATATAATGTAGAGCCAGGGGTATATACTGTAAATGTTGCATTTACAGATGGTCTTTTATGGGATACAAATTTTGGAATGAATTGGAATATAAAAGTTATGCCAGATAAAGAGCCGCCAACAAATGTAGTAGGATTAAAAGCAATTCCAGAAGCAGATAGAATCAACTTGTTATGGAAAGCTAATACAGAAAAAGATTTGGCAGGATATAATGTTTATAAAAATGGAAATAAATTAAATAATGCTTTGATAAAAGAAGCTAAATATGAAGATGTAGCGGTAGAATCAGGAGTTGATTTGAATTATTCTGTTACGGCGGTTGATATGTATGGAAATGAAAGTATACAAACAGCAATAACAACAAAGACTTTGAGAGATATTATAACTGTTCCAGAAACAGTATACATGTCAACTTTAGCCAATAATAGGTTAAGACTAATAGCTTCATTTGATACTATTGTTGCTTGGGAAATAAAAGTAGTTGATTCAAATGGAAATTTAGTAAATAAATTTAATGGTAGAGGTTCAAATGCAATTGCGGTATGGTATTTAAATGATATAAATGGAAAAAGAATAAAAGTAGGAAAATATAAGTATATAGTTAGTGTTATGGGCGATGAAAGTATAATGAAAAAAGAAGTTCAAATACAAATTATAAAATAAAAAAGTCGGCGTATGCCGACTTTTTTATTTTATATATGTTTAAACTAATAGGAAAAGATAAATTTATTCAGAAAATAAGCTACGCCATTTTTTTACTAAAGATTAATTTTAAAACTCCGATATTTATGTTATAAAGTATAAATATTATTTAGGAGATGATTTATTATGATGAATTCGTTATGGAGTGCAGCTTCAGGAATGTTAGCACAAGAATTAAATATGGATGTAATTTCTAATAATTTGGCAAATACTGATTCAGTTGGATATAAAAAAAGTAGAGTAGATTTTCAAGATTTATTATACCAAACAAAATCTGTTCCAGGTTCTTTGAATGCAGAAGGGACATCATTACCAATAGGAATACAAGTTGGGAACGGAGTAAGAGCTATTGGGACTCAAAAAATATTTACAGATGGGGAATATACAGAAACAGGAAATGATTATGATTTGGCCATACAAGGACAAGGATTTTTTCAAGTATTAATGCCTGATGGAAGTATGTCATATACAAGAAATGGTTCTTTTAAAATAACAGATACAGGGCAATTAGTTACTGCTGATGGATTTCCATTAGAACCATCAATAACTATACCAAGTGATGGGACAAAAATGTCAGTAGGCTCAGATGGGACAGTATCAGTAATGAGAGGGAATAGTAATACTTCAGAAGAAATTGGGAAAATAGAATTAGCAAAATTTATTAATCCATCAGGACTAATGAATATAGGAAAAAATTTACTAACAAAAACATCTGCAAGTGGAGATGCAGAAATAGGTACAGCTGGAGATAATGGCTTTGGTTCGTTGTCTCAAAGAACTTTAGAAACATCAAATGTAAAAGTGGTAGAAGAGATGGTAAAAATGATTACAGCACAAAGAGCGTATGAGGTAAACACAAAATCTATTCAGACTGCTGATAGTATGCTTCAAATGGCAAATAATTTGAAACGATAGGTGATATTATGAAAAAATATTTTCTTATAATAATGTTTTTTTTCTTATTGTTTTTTTTAGGAGAAGTTACTTTTGGAGAAGAGATTAAAATAAAAAATTCGATTAGAGTAACAAATAATATAATAATGTTAAGTGATATATTAAAAACTGATAATAAAAATATATTGGAGAAAGCAAAAGAAGTTCAGATAGGATATTCTCCTAAAGTTGGAGAAGAAAAGAAAATAGAAAAAGAATATATTAATTTAAAAATAAAGCAACTAAACTTAGATGATAAGATTAAAATTAAAATTCCTGACTATATAACAATAACTAGAAATTATCAAATATTAACAAAAAAAATATTTAAGTATATGGTTTTGGAGGAATTAAACAGTATATATAAAAATAGTGGATTCTCTTTAGAGTTAAAATTAGATATGAATGAGGAACTAAAATTACCAGTTGGCAATATAAAAGTTAAATTTGGAAATAATAGATTAAGTGATATAAAAATAGGAAATTATAATTTCACAGTAAAAATATTTGTTAATGATAAAGTAGAGAAAATAATTAGAACAAATTTAAAAGTAGGAATCTTAAAAGAAGTATATATATTGAATAGAGATGTAAAAAGAAATGAAAAATTTTCGATTGAAGATGTCATTAAAATAAAGAAAATATTTATTAATAATTATTATAGTGCTAATATAGAAGGCGTTAATGAGATAAAAGGAAAATTATATAGAAGAAATTTAAGAAAAGGAGAAATATTAAAATACAAAGATTTTATAAAAGAAAAAATATTTAAAAGAAATTCTTTAGTTACTATTTATGTTGATTATAACGGAATAAAATTAAAAGCTACAGGAAAAGCTTTAGAAGATGGATATATAGGAGATAATATTAGGGTATTAAATATAAACTCTAAAAAAATAATAAATGGAATAGTAACAAAAGAAGGAATGATAAAATTAGAGATAAAATAACAAAAAAATATAAAATTTGGAAAATAGAGATAAAAAAATAAAATCTCTATTTTTTTTATTGATTTTTTTTCAAAAATAGAGTAAAATATAATCAAAGTGGTAAAAAGTGGTAAAAAGTGGTATGAAAAGGGATGATGCTGATGTTTATGGGAGAATTCAAACATAATATGGATTCAAAAGGCAGAGTTATGATGCCATCTAAATTTCGAGAAGAAATAAAAGATGGAAATTTTGTCTTGACTCGTGGACTTGAGAACTGTCTATTTTTATATCCTATAGAAGAATGGGAAAAATTAGAAGAAAAAATAAAAGGTTTACCACTTACAAAAAAAGATGCAAGAGCTTTTGTTAGATTTTTGTTTTCAGGAGCTATAAAAGAGAATTTAGACAAACAGGGTAGAATAAAAATACCGGATAATTTATTACAGTTTTCAAAAATAGAAAAAGAAGTGATAATAACAGGTGCTCTAAATAGAATTGAAATATGGAGCTTTGATAACTGGAATTCTTATATAAAAGAAGCAGAAAATTCTTTTGAAGAAATTGCAGAAAATTTGATTGATTTATAGGAGAGAAAAATGGAAAAAGAATATCACATACCAGTTTTGTATAAAGAAGTAATAGATAATTTAGTTATAAATAAAAATGGAGTTTTTGTTGACTGCACTCTTGGTGGTGGTGGCCATTCAGAAGGAATTTTAAAAAACCTATCTGAAAAAGGACATTTAATAGCAATGGATCAGGATGAAGAAGCTATAAAGTTTTCAAAAGAAAGATTAGAAAAATTTAAAGATAAAATATCTATTTATAGAGATAATTTTTCTAATATAGATACTGTTGTATATATGGCTGGATATGATAAAGTTGATGGTATATTAATGGATATAGGAGTTTCTTCAAAGCAATTAGACGATGGAGAAAGAGGATTTTCATATAGATATAATGCTAAATTGGATATGAGAATGGATAAAAGGCAAGAATTAACAGCTTATAAAGTTGTAAATGAATATCCAGAGGAAAAATTAGTAGAAATATTATATAAGTATGGAGAAGAAAGATTTGCAAAAAGAATTGCTCATTTTATTATAGAAAAAAGAAAAGAAAAACCAATAGAAACTACATTTGAACTGTCTGAAGTTATAAAAAGAGGTGTAAAGGGAAAAAGCAAAAAACATCCTTCAAGAAAAACGTTTCAAGCAATTAGAATAGAAGTGAATAAAGAATTAGAAGTTTTAGAAAAAACAATAGATAAATCAATAGATTTATTAAAAAAAGGTGGAAGGCTAGCTATAATTACATTTCATTCATTAGAGGATAGAATAGTTAAAGAAAAATTTAGAAATTTAGAAAATGGATGCACTTGTCCACCAGATTTTCCAATATGTGTGTGTGGATTTGAGCCTAAAGTAAAGGTAATAACTAGAAAACCGATAATTCCAAATGAAAATGAAGTAGAAGAAAATTTTAGAGCTCACTCTTCAAAACTTAGAGTGGTGGAAAGGGTGTAATAAAATGAGAGATAATACAGCCAGAAAAGAGGAATATTTTTATTCATATGATAATGAAAATATAACAAATAAAAATAATGTAGTAAATAAAAGTCAGAAACAAAAAAATAATTTTGTGGCTGTTTTGTTTTTTTCAATTTTAATATCTTTGGTTTCTTGTATTTATGTAAATTTAATTATGAAAGAAATAGAGGCTGGAAAGCAATTATATAAATTAAAAATAGAAAAGAAAAATCTTATAAAAAATATATCATTATTACAATCTAAAATAGATGGGAAAATGGATTTGAATAAAATAAGGAAAATTGCAGAAAAAGAGTTAGGTATGGAAATATATAATCAAATACAGTATTTAGCAGTAAAATAGATCAAAGAAATTATAATTATTTTGGTCTATTTTTTTTTGAAAAAAAGGAAATATTAGTTTTTGTTGTATATTATAATTAAGGAGCATTAAACAATTACTTAGGAATGGCTTAAAAATAACATTCCCATTTTGTTTTAAAATACGCAATAATTTAAGCGTTTTTATAACAAAATATGAGAACATTATTTTTTAAACGTTCCTTACTTTTTTATGAGAACTATTGAGTATGTTATTGTTTTATGAGCCGGAAGAGAAACATATTTTCAAGAACAAATAAAAAATAAGGATAAGGAGGATATTTATGGAAAAAAGTTTTGTAATGGTAAAGCCAGATGGGGTACAAAGAGAGTTAGTAGGGGAAATAATTGGTAGATTTGAAAAAAAAGGAGTTAAAGTAATAGGATTGAAATTAATGGTTATTAGTGAAGAGTTAGCGAGAAAACATTATGCGGTTCATGAAGGAAAATCTTTTTTTGAAGAATTAATAAAATTTATAACATCAGGTCCAGTTGTAGCAATGGTTATGGAGGGAGAAGGAGTTATTGGTGTAATTAGAAAAATGGTAGGGGCAACAAAGCCAGGAGATGCTGATCCAGGAACGATTAGAGGAGATTTTGTATTGGATGCAGGACAAAATATAATACATGCTTCTGATTCTAAGGAAAATGCAGAAAGAGAAATAGATCTATTTTTTGCAAAAGAAGAGATTATTGAGTATAGTCTAGCTGTAAGACCTTGGATATACTCTTTGCCAAAAATAGATTAATTAAAAATCATATATTTTTAAGATAAGGACAGATTTTGTATCTGTTCTTTTTTTACCTGCTAGAAAAGTATAAATTGCACTCTTGATTAATTGTGAATAATCGAGTATAATAGTGTGGTAATTTAAAAAAAAGTAGTGAAAAAATATAAAATAGGAGATGAAGTAATGAAAAAAACACTAGTATTATTAGGGACACTATTTATGATGACGTTGTTATTTGCACAAGAAGAAGTTACAATTTACACTTATGACAGTATGGGATGGATAAATGATAAAGTAGTAACTCAATTTGAAAAAGAAAATAATTGTAAGGTAAAAGTAGTGAAATTTAGCAGCACAGGAAATATTGTAGCAAGATTAAAAATGGAAAAGAAACATAATAAAGCGGATTTAGTAATTGGAGTAACTCCAGTTATGTTAAATGCTTTAAAAAAAGAAGATTTATTAGTATCTTATAAGTCAAAATTTATAAAAAATATAAAAGAAAAAGAAATTATATTTGATAATGAATTTTATGTAACACCATATGATTATGGAGCAATTGCAATTGTATACAATCCAGAAAATATGAAAAGTATCCCTAAAAATTTTAAAGATTTGACTAAATTAAAGAAAAAACTTATAATAGAAGATCCAAGGACATCTACTACAGGACAGGATTTTCTTTTGTGGACAATAGCAGTATATGGTGAAAATTGGGAACAATATTGGAAAGAATTAAAACCTGCAATTTTAACAGTAGCACCTGGTTGGAGTGAAGCATTTAGTAAATTTGAAGCAGGAGAAGCTCCTATGATGGTTAGTTATGGAACTGACGGAGCTTATTCATATCAATATTATAAAAGTACAAAATATAAAGCGTTAATACCTGATGATGGGGGATTTATAGAGGTAGAAGGAGTGGGAATAGTAAATGGTTCTAAAAATATAGAACTGTCTAAAAAGTTTATTGATTTTATGTTAGGGAATAAATTTCAAAAAGAGATACCTCTTAATCAATGGATGTTTCCTGTTACAAATATAAAATTACCAGAATCATTCAAATATGCGGTTTCTCCTAAAAAAGTGGTGTTAGTATCAGGAGAAGAGATATCTAAAAATATGAAAAAATGGCTTGGAAAATGGGAAAAAATTATGGAATAATGGAGAAATAATATGAAGAAAAAATCTTTTTCAATAAATATGATTGTATTAATAATTTGGACAATACCTTTTATATTTTTTTTAAAGGATTTTTTTAAAGTATCAGAATTAATTAAATTATTTAATTATAAATTGTTAAAAATTTTATATTATACAGTATTACAGTCTGCAATTTCAACAGTAGGAGCATTTGTTATATCACTTGCTCCTGCTTATTTTTTTTCTAAAAAAGAAAATTTATTATCAAAATTATTAGGCAGTACAATAGTAATACCATTTTTTTTTCCAGTGGTATCTGCAATAGTCTCATTTTCTATAATATTTTCATTTCCGTTATTGAAAAAAATTGGACTTATGTATAGCTTTTGGGCTATAATAATTGTTCATATATTTTATAATTCTCCAATTTATGTGAAATATCTTGGGGAGGGATTAAAAAAAATACCAAGAAACATAATAGAAGAAGCTGAAATTATAGGTGCGAAAAAAAGAGATATATTTTTTAAAATAGAATTGCCAATATTAGCTTCAGCAATATTAAAAGCTACTTTTTTAGTTTTTACATATTGTTTTATGAGTTTTGCAGTTGTTTTAGCATTAGGTGGAATCAAATATAGTACTTTTGAAGTTGCAATAGTAACTTCTCTTATGGGAGAATTCAATTTTTCAAAGGCATTTATATATGCTTTTATTCAGTTTTTATTTCTTTTTTTGTTTAACAGTTTATTAAATAGAGTTGGAAATGAGAATTATGAATTAGGAATGGAAAATAAAAAAGAGAAAAAAATAAATGTCATTATATTAATTATATCTATATTTTATTTAATGTTTGAATTTGGAGTAATAATAATCTCTGTTATATATTCGTTTTATGATTTTTTTAATAGCAGATTTGATTTTTCTGCTGTTAATAGAGTTTTTTTTGGAGATATATCAAAAAAATTTAGAGTATACAGTTCGTTTTGGAATTCTATTTCTATATCTTTTTTTGTGGCATTTATAGTGGTTATATTTGTATATTTGATATTAAAAAACAAAAATAAATTTATTTCTAAATTTGTTGTTGCAGCAATAAGCATATCACCAGCTTTTTTAGCTATGG
The DNA here is from genome assembly GCF_030295325.1 of Haliovirga abyssi. GTDB lineage: Bacteria > Fusobacteriota > Fusobacteriia > Fusobacteriales > Haliovirgaceae > Haliovirga > Haliovirga abyssi. Next base: position 919,692 of record NZ_AP027059.1, read on the forward strand.
CTTTGTTATACATGAATATATTATTTGATATTAATTTCTTTATTCTATTATTTTGGGGATATTTATTAATTACAGTTCCAATAGGATACTCTTTTTTGTATCAACATATAACAGGATTTGACAAAGAGATTATAGAGGCAGCAAAATTAGACGGTGCAACAAATTTTAAGATGTTTTATTATATTGAGGCGCCTATATTATTTCCAGTATTTATAGGAACTTTTTTGCAGCTATTTGCTATTATATACGGTGAATTTACATTAGCATATGCAATGCAGGTTCAAGAATATGTGCCACTTGTATCAATATTAAATTATAGTTTATCTTCACGTAGATTATTTAAAGAAAGTGCGGTAATTAGTGCGGTAAATATTGTTATAATCTTGTCTATTTTTGTTATTAGCGAAATGATGATTAGTGGGGAAAAGAAAAGTAGAAAAGAGAAATAGAAAGGAGTTTAAGTCATTTCTAAATATTAATTGAAATAAGATGTTTTGTATGGTAAAATAAAGTATTAAATAGCCGATAATTGGATAGAGGTGATATAAATGTTAAGAGGAATATATACATCAGCATCAGGAATGATTGCACAAATGGAAAGGCAAGATACAATAGCTAATAATTTAGCAAATGTAAATACTACAGGTTTTAAAAAAGATCAATCAGTTATAAAACAATTTCCAGAGCTTATGTTATACAGAAAAGATGATGAAAAAGAGATAACAAATTTTGGAGAAACTTCAATTTTAACAAAAATAGGTGCACTTGGTACAGGAGCATCATTAGAAGGAGTATACACTGAATTTTCACAAGGAAGTTTAGAGAAAACTGATAATAATTTAGATTTTGCAATTTCGGGAGATGGATTATTTGCAGTGGAATCAAAAGGAAGTGTCAAATTAACAAGAAGCGGTGATTTTGCATTAAGTCCAGAGGGATATTTAATAACTAAAAATGGCGAAAAAGTTTTAGGGAGTTCAGGCAGTCAATTAGGTTATATTAAAGTTTCAAATTCAAATTTTAAAATAACTAAAAGTGGAATTTTGAAAAATGCTAAAATAGAAGCAAGCAATATAAGTGCTAAGAATATAAGTTTAGATGGAAATAGCGGGGATTCATTATTATTATTGAAAGTATCTGATAATAAAAACTTAAAAAAAATAGGGGATAATCTTTTTGATATTTCAAATGTAAAAACAATTACACAAGATAATAGTTCTAAGATGGAGCAAGGATTTATAGAACATTCAAATGTTAGTAGTATAAAAGAGATGGTAGAAATGATAGAGGTTTCAAGAGCTTATGAAACTAATCAAAAGGTGTTGACATCTCAAGATGAAACGTTGGGAAAAGTTGTGAATGAAGTTGGAAAATGGGGGTAGATAATTTTAAATTATTTTAAGAATAGGAGAAAGTAAAATGAAGAGAATTTTAAAATTAACAATTTTAGTTACATTTATATTAAATATTTTTTTATTTTCTGGTTGTACTCTTTTTAAGAAGAAGGAAAAGAAAGTTGTAAAACTTCCCGTAGAAAAGCCAATAGAAGAAAAATATGATGAATTATATAAACAGCCAATAGAAAAAGAAAAAACAGAAGAGGAAAGATTGTCTTATGCAAGTCAGTATAACTCATTATTTTCAGATAACAAAGCTAGACATGTAGGAGATTTAGTAGCTGTAATTATAAGAGAAAACGCTTCAGCACAACAAACTACAAGTGATAGCAGAAATAAAAATGGGACATTAACAGGAGCTGCAGGGACAGGATTTTTAAATTTTTTGCCAGAAATGAGTGCATCTGGAAAAACATCTTTGGCAAATTCAGGTACAACAAAAAGAAGTGGGAACTTAACAGCAAGAGTATCAGCTCGTATAATAAAAATTGATAAATATGGAAATTTATTATTAAAAGGTAATAGAAAAGTATTGATAAATAATGAAATACAAGAAATAGAGATAGAGGGTTTTGTAAGAAGTGAAGATATAGCAGTGGATAATTCTATAGAATCTAGTTATTTAGCAGATGCAAGAGTAAAATATAATGGAAAATTAGTTTTTGATGGAAAAGCAAATCCAGGCGTGATATCTAATGTATTAGGATCTTTGGTGGGATTTTTCTTTTAGAAAAGGCTAAAAAACAGATTATATAAAGTGATGAAATGGTTAAGGTTCTTTAGGAGGAAAAATAAATGGGGAAGAAAATAAAATTTCTAATATTAATTATGCTAATAATAAATACAATATCTGTATATTCGGCAGAAAAAGTTAGATTAAAAGAAATCGCTAGAATTCAAGGAGTAAGAAGTGTACAGCTCATAGGAATGGGAATTGTTATAGGTCTAAATGGAACTGGAGATAAATCATCCTTAACTCCTCAAATGTTACAAAATTTATTTAAATATTTTGGGACAAATATAGCAAGAGCACAAATAAAGTCTAGTAATGTAGCAGCAGTAATGGTAACTACTACATTACCACCATTTAAAAAAGTAGGTGATACAATAGATGTAACGGTTTCTTCGATAAATGATGCGAAAAGTTTGGAAGGTGGAATATTAATTCAGACATTATTAAAAGGTCCTGATGGAAGTGTATATGCTGCTGCTCAAGGGAGCTTAACAAAAGTAAATAATAAGACTACAAATAAAGTAAATGGATTTTTATCTAATGGAGCAATAGTAGAAAAAGAGATAAAAGCAGAGATAGAACATAATGATAAATTAGTTTTAGTATTAAATAATCCTGATTTTACAACTTCTTCAAGAGTGGCTGATGTTATTAATAAAAGATTTGGATTAGATAGTGCAAAAGCAGTAGATGCAGCAAGAATAGAGATAAAAAAGCCTTATTCATTTGAAAATGATATAGTAAGCTTTATATCTTCACTTGAAAGTATAGAGGTAGAGCCAGACAGGATTTCTATAATTGTAATAAATGAAAAGACGGGAACAATAGTGTTAGGAGAAAATATTAAGGTTGCACCAGTTGCAATTTCACAGGGGAATCTAAACATAACAATACCAGGTAGTTCTAGTTCTGGGAATAGCTTTTATTTTAATGGACCAACAGTAAAAGATATAGTAAAAGTATTAAATTCAGTTGGAGCAACCCCAAATGATATTATATCAATATTACAATCTTTAAAAGTAGCAGGGGCAATAGATGCTAAAATAAAAATTATGTAGGGAAGTGAAAAGGATGAAAATAGATTATTTGAAATTAACAATGCCTAATAAAATAGATGTTCCTAAAACAAAACAAGAAAAAGCATTAAAAAAGACAACAGAAGAGTTTGAGAGTATATTTTTGAAGATGATGATGGATGAAATGGATAAAACAGTTGATAGGAAAAATAGTATGTTTTATGGAGGAAATGCAGAAGATGTTTTTAGAGGAATGTTAAACCAGAAAAGAGCGGATAGCTGGTCTAAAAGCGGTGGGGTAGGGTTAGCAAAAGTTATGTATGAGCAGTTATCAAAAGGATTGCATGAAGGAGGAAAGAAATGAAAAAAAATTTTCTTTTTTTCTTTTTTTTGATACAAATATCTGTTTTCTCAGTTGAAATTATGAATTTAGATGAGATTATGCCAAATATGGATGGGTATGGTTATACAGTTTTTGAAAATAAATTTATAGAAAAATTTAACGTAAAATTATTAAAAATAGTAAAAGGAAAAGGAACAATACCATATTATATTTTAGCAAAAGTATATGGGGACAATATTTATAAAGCAGGTGGAATAATTGAAGGAATGAGTGGAGCACCTATATACGTTAATAAAAAATTAGTAGGAGCATTAAGCTATACTTTAAATTCAATAAATAATGATATAGGAATAATTACTCCAATAAAATATATGCTCTCTTTGGGAGAAGGCAATTCAAATAAAGATAGCGAATATGTAAGGCCTGGGACGGCAATATCAATAACTCCCTTTAGAGGTGATATATATATGGATAATATAGGGACTTTAACTTATGTGAAAAATGGAGAATTTTATGCACTGGGACATTCATTTCAAAATTTAGGAGATATAAAATATTTTTTAAATAAAGCAGTAATTGAATATAGTTTAAATGCAAAATCAAACCCTTTTAAAACGGGATATTCAACAGAAACAATAGGGAGTGTATTAGAAGATAAAAGCTCTGGAATATATGGAGTATTAACAGATAATATTGAGACATATAAATTTAATTTAAATATTAATGGAAAAAAGTGTAAGTTTGAAATGCCAAAAGATAAAGTCACATTGAATAAATTTTTGAGTAAAGGGATAGAGTTAGCGTTAAATAGTAAATTAGATAATATAGGGTTTTATACATTAACATACAAATATGATATTTTAAAGAAAGATAAGAAAATAGCTAGTAAAGAGAATATCTATACTTTTGATAATAATTTTTTTGAGAATTCAGGGATGATAATTGGAAGTGAAATACTAAATGAAGTTGATAATCAATATAAATTTTTAGATTTTGATAGAGTCAACATTAATATTAATGCTGACAAAAATATAAAAATTATATATATAAATGATTTTACATTAGATAAGGAGATCTATAAATTAGGAGATACTGCTATTTTAAGTTTAAAATATCATATTTATCAAGGAAAGGATCTGAAAAAGAATATTCCTATACTTATACCAAGTGACTTTCAAGTTGGAAGTTTTGTAATAGAAATTTCACCTTTAAATTCACAAGGTAATGATACTGAACAAACTGGTAATAATAATCAAAATAGTAATAATGGCTTAAATAATATATTAAAGATAGAGATAAAAGATGGAGATTCTAAATCAATTTTTTCTAAAAAAATAAAATTTTCATATAAAATTGATTTAGAAAATAATTTAACAAAAAACATAGTTATTGATAGTTTTGAAGCAAATAGTAATAGTAGTGAGGAGAAAAATTAATGGTATTTTTTTTTGAAAAGTTAGGCGCTATTTTTATATTTTTAATGAAGGCATTGGTTGGAGTGATAACATATTTTTTTAATAAAAATAAGTTGATAAAAAAGAGTTTTATTGAGCAGATATATTCAATAGGAGTTCTTTCATTTCCAATGGTTGCAATTGTATCTATTTTTATGGGAATGGTAATGATAATACAATTAGTACCAGCATTTAAAGAATTTGGAGCAGAGAGTTTTGTAAGTGGAGCTGTTTCTCTTGCAATAACAAGAGAATTAGGGCCAGTAATAACGGCACTTATTATGGCTGGAAGAGTTGGGTCTGCAATTACAGCAGAGCTAGGCAGTATGAAAGTAACCGAACAAATATCAGCATTAGAAGTTATGGCAGTAGATCCAATATCATATTTAGTTTCACCTAGAATATTTGCAGGAATGATAATGTTGCCGTTGCTTTCTATTATTTCAGATGTTTTTTCTATATTTGGAGGATATTTTATAGGGGTTTATGCTACAGGGTTAGTTTCAGGAATATATTTTTCTAATATGAGATTATTAATAACATCAACTGATATATTTGGTGGAGTATTAAAAGCTTTATTTTTTGGAATCATAATAGCAGCGGTTTCTAGTTATAAAGGAATAAATGTAAAAGGCGGAGCAGAAGAAGTTGGGAAAGCAACAACTGATTCAGTTGTTATCTCAATTGTATTAATCTTAATATTTAACTTTTTTTTATCATATTTGATATTTGCACAATAATTTTAAAATTAACTTAAAGAGGAGGAATTTATATGATTTTAGTGTTTGTTATGATATTTTTGTTAGGGGCATCTGTTGGAATTACTGTATATAAAAAAAATAAAAATAAAGAATTGGAGGTTTTATCCTCTGTACTAAAAGAAACAGCAATAGAATTAGATGCAAAAGATCCATATTTTAATGGTCATACAAAAAGAGTGATTGAGGGAGCAATTAAAATAGCTAAAGAGATTGGATTGAAGAAAAAAGATATTACAGAAATAGAGTTAAGTGGGTATTTATCGGAAATAGGGAAAATAAGGATTCCAGAAAAAATATTACTTAAAAGAGACAAATTAACAGAAGAAGAGTATAATATAATAAAAAAGCATCCAGTTATAGCTTATAAAATGATTGAAAATGTAAAAGAATTAAATAAAGTTGGTAAAATTGTAAGAGCACATCATGAAAGATATGATGGAACTGGATATCCAGATGGATTAGAAGGAGATTATATTCCTGTAGGAGCAAGAATTTTGTCATTAGTAGATGCATATGATGCAATGATTTCAGATAGACCATATAAAGAGAAAATGACAGAAGTAGAAGTTATAAGCGAATTGGAAAAAGGGAAAGGAAAACAGTTTGATCCAAAACTTGTGGATATATATTTAGAAATATTAAAAAAGTCTTAAAAATGAGATTTCTTTAGATTATTTTTAAAACATTCACAAATAATTAATGTTGGGGTGATGGGATTGAAAAAATATTTAGTTAAGGGGAATAATAAGGGAGAAGTTTTAGAAAAAGTATCAAAACATTTTAAAACGAAAATAGAAAATGTAAAATATGAAATTTTGAATGAAAAAAAAGGATTATTTGGAAAAGTAAAAGAGATAGAAATGAGAGTATGGGTAGAAGAATTAGAAGAAAAAGCAAGTAATAAAAAAAATGCAGTAAAAAAAGATAAAAATAAAGAAAAGAAAAGCGAAGAGCCAAACAAATTTTTTGAAATAAAGATATTAAAAAGTGGAATTTATTTAAATGTGAAAAGTGAGTTTTTAGAATATGGTTTAGATCAATCGGTGCTTATGGATGAATTAGCAATGAGAGAAATAAAAAATCCAGATGTAGAGTCTATTTTAGAAGCAGTATCAAGTAAAAATAATGAATTTGTAAAAATAGCAGAATACGATCCTGAATATTATATAGATGCTAATGTAAAAGTAGATATTTTAAAAAAAGGGATGAAGGCAGTTGTAAATGTATCACCTCCAAATAGAGGAAATCATGTTACATATGAAAAAATTATATCAGAATTAAAATTAAAAGGTATAATTTTTGGAGTAAATGATAATGAAATAAAGAAAATATCAAAAGAAAAAATATATAATCAAGATATTTTATTAGCAGAGGGGAAACAACCTGAAAATGGAGAAGATGCAAAAATAATATATCTTTTTGATACAGACACAGAAATAAATATATCAAAAGATGAAAAAGGTAATGTAGATTATAAGGAATTAGATATAATTCAAAATGTCACGAAAGGACAAGTGCTAGCGAGAAAAGTACCTGCGACTAATGGAGAACCTGGAATGAATATTTTAGGAGAAATAGTTCCTCCTAAAAAAGGAAAAGATAAAAAATTACCTAAAGGAAAAAATACTTTAATAGGGGAAAGCGAAGAATATCTCGTGGCAGAAAAAGATGGTTATGTATCTCTTGTAGGAAATCTAATTACAGTGTCTGATGTCTTTATTATAAATGAAAATGTAGATTATTCAACTGGAAACATATCTTTTAATGGAACAGTTTTTGTAAAAGGTAATGTAATAGATGGATTTAAAGTAGAGGCTAATTATGATATAATAGTAAATGGTATTGTTGAAAATTCATACTTAGAATCAAAAGGGAATGTATCAGTAAAAAATGGAATTATAGGAAAAGAAGAAGGAATTGGAAAAGTAATTGCAGAAGGAAATATAAAATCAAAATTTATAGAAAATGGAGAGATAATTTCTGGAGGAATGGTTTTTGCAAATAATATACTGTATAGTAAAGTAAATGCAAAAGATACTATTAATGTTACATCTAAAAAAGGGAAAATAATAGGTGGGAAAATAGTAGCAGGAAGAGAAGTAATAGCAAGAGTTATTGGTTCTAAAATGGGAGGAGCTGTAACAGAAGTTGAAGTTGGAGTTTTTCCAGAATATAGAGAAAGATTAAAAGAGATAGAAAACGATTTGTTGAAAAAATTAAAAGAAAGAGAGAAAAACACAGTAGAATTGAATACACTTAAAAAATTAAAAGAGAATAATAAGTTGCCTGATGATAAAAATAAATTATTATTACAAAGAACAAAGCAACAATTTGTATATGCAAAGGATATATTTTCGTTAGAAAAAGAAAAAGAAAAGTTAAAAGAAATATTAAAAAAGGGTAAAAATGGGAAAATACATGTTTTAGACGAAATATATGAAGGGACAATAATTAGGATAGGAGACCATCAACTACTAATAAAAGATAGTTTTAAATATGTAACATTTTATGTAGATATCGAAAGAGATGAGATAGCTATTTTACCTTGTGAGGTGTAATAATGAAAGGAATAGTTGTACTGTTATTTATTGTAGTAAGTAATTTAGGTTTTGCGTTACCTAATTATGCACCAATAAATCCTAAACTTTTAGAAAAAAAAAGAGTTTTAAATAGAAATATGGGTACTACAAGAATGCAGGAAAATATAAAAAAGAATTTAGAAAAATCAGTTACAACAGGAGAATTAAAAGCTCCAGTAATATTAATAGAATTTTCTGATAAGAAGCATTCAAATTTACATGATAAAGAATATTATTCGAACTTGCTTTTTTCTGATAAAGAAGGGAGTATGAAGGATTATTACGAAAAAAATTCATATGGAAAGTTAAATAATATACATGGTGAAATAGTAAATTGGGTAGAGTCAGATAAAACTATGGGTTATTATGGATTGAAAGATGATTCAGCAGATATTCAAAATTTAGTTATAGAAGCTATAAAAAAAGCAGCTCAATATATAAATTTTTCAAATTATGATTTAAATAATGATGGTTATGTAGATCAATTAATAGTTATTCATTCTGGTGAAGGAGAGGAAAAAAGTGGAATAGCAACAGACATTTGGTCTCATGAATGGAATTTGAAAACTCCATATGAAGTTGATGGAGTGAAAATATCAAAATATACAATGCAGTCAGAATATTCTCCAGTAGGAATATTTGCACATGAATTTGGACATGCGTTAGGACTACCGGATCTATATAATACAACAACTGGAGGAACTGCAGTAGGAAAATATTCATTGATGGATTATGGTTCTTGGAATGGACCTAATGCAGATGGAACCTCTCCATCATATATGAGTGCTTGGGAAAAGGTTTTTTTAGGATGGATTACTCCAATTGATTTGAACTATGCAGATAGAAATGGTACATATATGATAAAAGATATAGAAGAGAATAATATAAATTCTGTATATAGAATTTATATAAAAGGCAAAGAAGAATATCTTTTAATAGCAAATAGGCAGAAGAAAGGATATGATAAATATTTACCAGGAAGCGGATTGTTAGTATATCATATATATGAAGGAGAAATTAATGGAGAATCCCTTGAACAGTCACTTAAATCAAATGATATAAATGGGAAAATTCCAATGAGAGTGAAAGTTTTAGAGGCTAATGGAAAAAATGATTTAGGACAGAGTGGAAATGATGGAATGAATTATGGAGATGCAGGTGATTATTTTAATTCTTCAGCTTTTACTCAGTTGTTATCTATGAAAAATAATGGCGTAAATAGCTGTATTTGGAATTTTTCTAATAATAGTTATGGATTAAATAGTGGAGTATCATTAACAGAAATATCTTCTTCAAAAAGTGTTATGAGTTTTAAATTTTCTGATATTGGGTTAGACTTTAATGGAGATGGGAAAGTTGATGGTAATGATATAAAAAAGGTTATATCAACTGCAGATAATTTAGGTACAGATTTAGATTATGATTACGATAAGAAATTAGATGAAAATGATTTAGAGGGATATAAAGATAGATTTATAAGAGGATTAGAGAATGCAAAAATTTGGTAGGTGTGTAATATGAAAAATATAAAAATTAATATATATATTTTTGTAATAATAACATTACTTTTTTCTGGTTGTTTAAAAGATTCTAAATTGCAAGTAAATTTAGAAAAAAATGATCAAATTTCTGGAAATATGGAAGCTGCAATGAGTAATGTATCAAAAGATGGAAAATATTCTTTTGGAGATATAGTTAATATTGATTTGAAAGCAATAACTGATACAAAATTTATGAGTTTTGATATAATTTGTAATACAAATAATTTAATACTTACGAATATAAAAAAAGATGGATTTAGTGATTCAAATTTTGTATCATCTTATCAAATAAAAAATGGATATAGACTGTTTTTCTGGGATTTAAAAAACAATTTGAAAAAAGATGATAATTTTGCTAAAATATCTTTGTCAGTTAGGAATTATGGAGTAGAAAATATTAAAATAGATAATTTTATTAAGGAGTGATTATGCAGAAACGAATTTTTTACAACAAATATGGTAGAATGAAGTATGTAGCACATTTGGATACAATAAGTTTTTTTGAAAGATTATTTAAACTATCCAAAATAAAAATAAAATTTTCAGGAGGATTTCATCCGAGACCAAAATTTTCTTTTGGAGACCCAGTCTCCTTAGGAGTGGCTATGTATAATGAACCACTTGATTTTGAAACATTAGAGGATATAAGTAATGATGAAATATTAAAAAGATTAAATGATGTGACTCCTAATGAATTTGATATTATAAAAGTAATTGATAGAGGAGATAAAAGTTCAATAGTAAAAGATTATGATTCAGTAAAATATAGCGTAGAATTTGAAACTGTTGAAGATTTAAAAAAAATAGAATCAATAATAAAAAGAGACGAAATTATTGTAACAAAAGAAAAAAAAGGAAAAACTACTCAAAGAGATATAAAAAAATTTATAAGAAAATATGAAATAGATAATAATATTATGTTTTTATATTTAGAGAGAATATCTCCTAATGCAATTTTAAGATTAGAAGAATTATCAAAAGAATATATAATAAAAAGATGTGGATATATAGAAAAAAAGATATTATAATTTTAGAATAAGAATTAGAGAATTTAAATTATATGGGAGGAATTATAGATGTTAGATTTGAAATACATAAGAAACAATATAGAATTTTTGCAAGATATGCTAAAAAACAGAGGTACAGAAGTAAATTTAAATGAATTTGAGCAAATTGATGAAGAGAGAAGAAATATTTTAAATGAGCTTGAAAAATTGAAAAATTTCAGAAATACAGCTTCAAAAGAGATAGGAAAAATGAAAAGAGAAGGCGAAGATACAACTATTAAAATGGAAGAGATGGCACTTGTAAGTAAAAGAGTAAAAGAATTGGATAAAGAAGTAAAAGAATTAGAGAATAGATTGAGATATTTTCAGCTTACTATACCAAATGTTTATAATGAAAATGTACCAATTGGAAAAACAGAAGATGATAATATAGAAATTAGAAAAGTGGGTGAAATACCTAAATTTGATTTTGAACCAAAAAATCATTGGGAAATAGGAGAAAAATTAGATATACTTGATTTTGAAAGAGGTGCAAAGTTATCTGGAAGTAGATTTACTGCATACAAAGGGTTGGGGGCTAGATTAGAAAGAGCTCTTATAAATTTCATGCTAGATTTGCATACAACAGAACATGGGTATAAAGAGATTATTCCACCATATTTGGTAAAAAGAGAATGTATGGAAGGAACTGGGCAACTTCCTAAATTTGAAGATGATGCTTTCAAAACAACAGATGATATGTTTTTAATACCAACAGCAGAAGTTCCACTTACAAATTTACATAGAGAAGAAGTATTAGATGGGGAGCTATTACCTATATATTATACAGCTTATACACCTTGCTTTAGAAGAGAAGCAGGTTCTTATGGAAAAGATACAAAAGGGTTAATTAGACAACATCAATTTAATAAAGTGGAACTTGTTAAAATTGTAAAACCAGAAACATCTTATGAGGAATTAGAGAAACTTTTATTAAATGCAGAAGAAGTGTTAAAAAGATTAGAGTTGCCATATAGAGTTATATCATTATGCACAGGAGATCTTGGTTTTTCAGCTGCAAAAACTTATGATATAGAAGTATGGGTACCAGCACAAAACAAATATAGAGAAATATCATCTTGCAGTAATACAGAAGATTTCCAAGCTAGAAGAGCTCAAATAAGATATAAAGATAAAGGTGCTAAAAAAACAGAATTAGCGCATACAATAAATGGTTCAGGACTTGCTGTAGGAAGAACTTTAATAGCAATATTAGAGAATTACCAACAAGAGGATGGAACAGTAATAATACCAGAAGCCTTAAAACCTTATATGAGAGGAATAGATGTTATTAAGTAAATTAATATTAATATTAGTAGTTTTGATAAGTTATAATATAAAAATAGTATTATCAATTTTTATCATTAGTTTTATTTTATTTATGTATAAACATAAAAAAATAGATAAAAACATTAAATATTTTATTTGGTTTTTAATAATTAGTTTTAGTATGCAGCTGTTATATTCATCAGAAGGAAAAGTTTTGTTTAAGATTTATAAAATATTAATTACTGATATTGGTATAACTAATGGAATAGTTGTGGTTTTGAAAATTTTAACTGTATGGCTAATTTCAGCAACGATTAATTATGAAAAAATTAAATTTAAAAGATTAAAGAAATATGAAGTAATAGTTAGAAAAACAATGAAGTTAGTCCCAGAAGTATTTAAAATTGCAAAAACAGATTTAAAACCTAAAACAGTTTTTAAGAAATTGCTTTATAAGGTTTATAGGGAGTTGTGATTTTGGAGTAGATTATAAAAAATGAGATTGATATTTATCTATTTTCGGATAAAAAATAAATATTTATTGATTTTATGTTCTAAATTTGGTAAAATATATAAAAGAAATTTATAACAAACTTAAAGGAGGACACAAAGATGACAAGAAAATTTAATTACAAAGAGCTTGGTTTATCAAACACTAGAGAAATGTTTAAAAAAGCAAATGAAGAGGGTTATGCAGTTCCAGCATTTAATTTTAACAATATGGAACAAATGCAAGCTATTGTCGAAGCTTGTGCAGAAATGGGTTCACCAGTAATATTGCAAGTATCAAAAGGTGCAAGTAACTATATTGGACTAGAAATGGTACCATTTCTAGGAGAAGCAGCTGTATCATATGCAAGAGCTAAAGGGTCAGATATCCCAGTAGCATTACATCTTGATCATGGTCCAGATTTAGCAACAATAAAAGATTGTATAGATCATGGATTTTCATCAGTTATGATAGATGGATCTCATTATGATTATGAAGACAATGTAAAATATACAAAAGAAGCTGTAGAATATGCTCATAAATTTGATGTAACAGTAGAAGGAGAACTTGGAGTATTAGCAGGAATAGAAGATGATGTAGAAGCAGAAGAACACGTTTATACTAAACCTGAAGAAGTAGAAGATTTCGTATCAAAAACAGGAGTTGATTCATTAGCAATTGCAATTGGAACTTCTCATGGTGCTCATAAATTTAAACCAGGTGATGATCCTAAATTAAGATTAGATGTATTAGCAGATGTAGAGAAAAAAATACCAGGATTTCCAATAGTATTACATGGATCTTCAGCAGTACCTGCTAAATTCGTAAAAATGATAAATGAAAATGGTGGAAAAATAGCAGATGCAATAGGTATTCCAAATGATCAATTAAGAGGAGCTACAAAATCAGCAGTTGCTAAAATTAATGTAGATACTGATGGAAGATTAGCATTTACAGCAGGAATAAGAAAAGTCTTTGCTGAGAATCCATCTGAATTTGATCCAAGAAAATATTTAGGACCAGCAAAAAAATTAATGAAAGATTATTATAAAGAAAAAATTCAAGATATATTTGGTTCAGAAGGAGCATATAAAAAAGCAGAAGTAAGATAAATAATATTTGATTAAGTCGGGTAAGTCCCGGCTTTTTCTTTTATGTGAGGTTTTATGTTGAAAATGCTTATTCAGTGGTGTGTTGAGTATAGTTATTATGATTTTCATAGAAACTCTTTTATTTACTAGGAAAGTATAAATTTGTCTAGAAAATAATCTACGCCATTTTTTTGAAATATGCGATTTTTCAAAGCGAAATTTTTCAGAATCCAAAAATTTTGAAAAATATTTATGTCTTACCAGATGAAGCGTAGCTTATTTTTTTATTTGTAAGAATAAAAAATAAAAAGGTAGAATTTAGATATATATGGCAATATTTCAAAATAAACAGGTTTAAACTCGTATAATTACAGTTGACTATATTTTTAAATTGTTTTAATATATGCGTATACAAATCAGCACTCTTATGCGTTGAGTGCTGATAAAAAAGTTAAGGAGGGAATAATTATGAAAATTAAACCATTAGGAGACAGAGTGTTAGTAAAGTCTGTAGAAGTAGAAGTTAAGACAAAAAGTGGAATAGTGTTACCAGATACAGTATCAAAAGAAAAACCAACTTTAGGTGAATTGGTAGCAGTAGGGGATGGAAAACTTGCAAGTGAACTTAATGTAGGGCAAAAAGTAATATTTGCTAAATATTCTGGGACAGAGATCAAAGATAATGATGAGAAATATTTAATTTTAAATTATAATGACCTATTAGCAATTGTAGAAGATTAGAAAAAATTATTAAAAATTATGGAGGTGTATTTTAAATGGCTAAAATATTAAAATTTGATGAAGAAGCAAGAAGAAGTTTGGAAAGAGGAGTAGACACATTAGCAAATGCAGTAAAAATAACATTAGGACCAAGAGGGAGAAATGTAGTTTTAGAAAGATCTTTTGGAAGTCCTACAATAACAAATGATGGAGTTTCTATTGCAAAAGAGATAGAATTAGAAGATGTATTTGAAAATATGGGAGCACAACTTGTAAAAGAAGTAGCAACAAAATCAAATGATGTAGCAGGAGATGGAACAACAACAGCTACAGTATTAGCACAAGCTATGATAAAAGAAGGATTAAAAATGGTATCTGCAGGTTCAAATCCTATGTTTGTAAAAAAGGGGATTGAAAAAGCAGCTAAAAAAGTTGTAGAAGAGTTACAAAAAAGAGCTAAAAAAATAGATGGAAATGAAGAAATTGCACAAGTAGCATCTATTTCAGCAGCAGATGAAACAATAGGGAAATTAATAGCAGAAGCTATGGCAAAAGTTGGAGAAAATGGAGTAATAACAGTAGAAGAAGCAAAATCATTAGAAACAACTTTGGAAGTAGTAGAAGGAATGCAATTTGATAAAGGATATGTCTCTCCTTATATGGTAACAGATGCAGATAGAATGGAAGCAATTTTAGAAGAACCATATATTCTTCTTACTGATAAAAAAATATCTAATATGAAAGATATTTTACCAATATTAGAAGCTACAGTACAAGAATCAAGACCATTATTAATAATTTCTGAAGATTTAGAAGGAGAAGCATTAGCAACTCTTGTAGTTAATAAATTAAGAGGTACTTTAAATGTAGTGGCTGTAAAAGCACCAGCATTTGGAGATAGAAGAAAAGCTATGTTGGAAGATGTAGCGATTTTAACAGGCGGAGAAGTTATAACAGAGGAAAAAGGATTAAAATTAGAAAATGCTACAATTGAAATGTTAGGAAGAGCTAAAAAAGTAAAAGTAAGTAAAGAAAATACAATAATTGTAGATGGATATGGTGATGAAGCTAAAATAGATGCAAGAAAACATCAAATAAATGTACAAATAGATGAAACAACATCTGATTATGATAAAGAAAAATTGCAAGAAAGATTAGCAAAATTATCTGGTGGAGTCGCTGTTATAAAAGTGGGAGCTGCAACAGAAACAGAAATGAAAGAAAAGAAAATGAGAATAGAAGACGCTCTTAATGCTACAAGAGCAGCAGTAGAGGAAGGAATAGTTCCTGGTGGAGGGACAATATTAGTAGAGATAGCAAAAGTATTAGAAGAATATAAACTTGAAGGCGAAGAAGGAGTAGGAGTAGAAATAGTTAAAAGAGCATTACTTGCACCACTTAGACAAATAGCTGAAAATGCAGGTTCTGATGGCGGAGTAGTAGTAGAAAAAGTTAGAAATTCTGAAGAAGGTGTGGGATTTGATGCAGCTAAAGAAGAGTATGTAGATATGGTTAAATCTGGAATAATTGATCCAGCAAAAGTTACAAGATCAGCAATTCAAAATGCAGCATCTGTGTCAGCACTGTTATTAACAACAGAAGTTGTAATAGCAGAAAAGAAAGAGAAAGATGCTCCAGCAATGCCAGCAGGAATGCCTGGAGGTATGGGTGGAATGCCAATGATGTAATAATGTTTTTATTGGAGATGACTTATAATGAGTCATCTCTTTTTGATTTGTTAATGTTTTCAAATGTTGTATTAAATCAGATATTGATATTTATTCTCGTAGAGTCAAATCCCTGTGTTTGTCCTCTTTTTTATTGTATATTAAAAGATTATTTTGTAATAATAAAAACTTATTTGTATACAAAAAAAAGGAAATTTGAAAAAATTAAGTATATATTTATTAAGAAACAATTAAAAAATAGCGATGTTTTAAGTACTTTTATAATAAAATGTTTGACCCACAAAAAGGTATTTAGTTTTCTTCATACCACTACATATAGTGTTCGAAAGCTTTTACGAAACTATATGTAGTGGTATGATTTTAGAAAACTACCTTTTTGGGGTCTAATCATAAAATATATAAAAGTTATTTTTTAAATGTTCGTATGAATAAAATTACAATAGTTTTTTAAGGGGTGGATAAGAAAATGTTCGAATTAACGATGATAAATAAAAAATATGAAATATTTATAAAAATGAAAGAAGATGGAACAATTATCGAAGAAAATTTAAATGATAAAAATTTATTGAATTTAATTTCTAATTTCTGGAAGAAAAATAGTAAAGATAAAAAGATTATAATTATAAAAGAACAAACACGTGTTTTAGGGTTGTTTTATATTAAAAATTTAAAAGAAAATTACATAGAAGTATATGGAACAAATATAGAACGAAGAGGTATATTATCGGAGAAAAGTGGGGATGTAATTTCTATATTTGACCAATTATTTAATAATTTGAATATGGGAATTATTGTGACAGATTCGGAAAAAAATGTAATAGGGATTAATAAATATGCATTAAAAAATAATTATAGTGATAATAAAGAGAGATTACTTTTAGATGGAATAAAAGATATTAATGAATATGGTGAAAGTGATTTTGGAAAATGGAGAGAAAAAATTATAAAGGGTGAAAATAATAAGGCAAAAAATGAATTGTACATTATTGGAATAATTAAAGATGAATATGGCGATATACAAAATTATTATAAAATTTATTCAGATATAACGCAAATAAAAAAAGAAGAAAAAAAGTTATCTTATATAACAGAGCATGATTTGTTAACAGGATTATTAAATAGAAATGGATTTTTAAACGAAATAAATATAAAAAGATTATTAAAAGAAGAATTTACTTTAATTTTATTAGATATAGATGGATTTAAAAGGATAAATGATAGCGTAGGAAATTCAATTGGTGATAAAGTTTTGAGAGATATTTCAGATAGAATCGATAGAGTTATAGATGAAGATATTACATTTGGTAGAACTGGTGGAAATGAATTTGGTTTATTAATTAAATCAAATAATGAAAAAGAGGTAGTAGATTTTTTGAATACAATAAAAAATTGTTTTGAAGAAAAGTTTGATTTATTAAACGGAGCTTATGGTAAAGATTCAGAAAAAATATTTTTAACAATAAGTGTTGGAGTTTCAATTTCTAAAAAAGATAATGGAACAAGTTTGATATTATTGAGAAATGCACAATCAGCTTTAAGAGAAGCAAAAAGATATGGTGGAAACAAAATTATATTTTATAATAAAAATATAAAAACATATACTATTGAAAAAATAAGTATGGAAACAGATATAAAATTAGCAATACAAAATGATGAATTTATACTGTATTATCAACCTCAAATAGATATAAAAAATAATAAAATCATAGGAGCAGAAGCGCTTGTAAGATGGCAACATCCGGAAAAAGGAATGATTTCTCCTGGAATATTTATACCTCTTGCAGAGGAATTAAAATTAATTAAAGATATTGATAGAATTGTAATGAGAAAAGGATTAAAAGATTTAGAGGAGTTAAATAAAAAGGGGTATAAAAATATAGTAATATCAATAAATTTATCTCCAGAATATTTTGAAGAAGAAAATTCAATAGATGAGATATTTCAAGAAGTAAATAGTGTAAAGGTAGATACATCAGATATAAAGTTTGAAATAACAGAAAGAAGTGCAATGGGAAAAGAGGAAGAAACAATTGTAAAAATGGAAAGGATAAAAGAGATGGGGTGTAAATTGGCAATAGATGATTTTGGAACTGGGTATTCCTCATTAAGATATTTAGAACAATTTCCATTAGACACATTAAAAGTAGATATGAGCTTTGTAAAAAATATTACAACTAAAGAAAACTCAAAAAAAATTGTAGATGTAATAATAGCACTTGGACATACTTTAGGCTTTAATGTAATAGCAGAAGGAGCAGAAGAAAAAGAACAAGTGGAGTTATTAAAAAAAATGGGATGTGATGAAATACAAGGATATTATTTTGCAAAGCCTATGCCAAAAGCTGAATTTATGAATTTTATAGATAATTGGAGGTAATATGATTAATTATAAAAAAATACAGTTAATTCATATAATAAAAAAAGAGTTAAACTTAAGTGATAAAGAGTATAGAGAAATTTTAAAAAATGCAGTGGGAGTTGAAAGTTCCAAAGAATTAGATGATATAAAATTTAATCTATTAATGAAATATTTTATAAAAACAAAGCATTATAAAAAAAACAGGAATAGCATAACTTTAAAACAAAAATTATATATAAAATCTTTAATTAAAAAATTGCAATGGGATAATGAACATTTTGAGAATTTTTTAAAAAAGTACGAGCATATTAATAATTTAGAAAAATGTACAAAAGTCAAAGCTACTAATATAATAGTAGCTTTGAAAAATATATTGAAATAGAATATGTCAAAAATAGTTGTTCGTTCATTATGGAAAATAGATAAATATTATACATATGTTCCTAATATATTTCTAAATAGTATTACTAGGAGAAATATTAACTGAATGTTCGTTTGTATAAATAACAAATCCAGGCTTAGAACCGTTAGGTTTTTTAACATATTTTCTATAAGTATAATCTACATTAACTTTAGAATTTTCTTTGCCTCTAGAATAATATGCAGCAAGAGAAGCAGCTTTTAAAATAATATCTTCAGACAGCTCAAAATTTTTAGATTTAATAATAACATGACTTCCAGGTATATTTTTTGCATGTAACCAAATATCATTTTTAGAAGCAATTTTAAATGTTAAATAATCATTAGCTTTATTATTTTTACCAACTAAAATTTCATAATTATCATCTATAGAAAATTTAAGTACAGCATTTTCTATTGGAAGTTTTTTTATCTTTTTTCTTTTCTTGTTGACCGATTTTTTAATATAATTATTTTCTATTAATTCTTCTTGAATAAATTTTAAATCTGCAATATCTTTTGCATTTTCAATGGAATTTAATACTGAAAGTAAATAATCTATTTCATTTTCTATAACTTTTTTTCTTTCAATATTATAATTATATCCTCTTTTTAATTTGCTAAATTTATTGTAATATCTTTTTAAATTTTCTTGTGGAGAAACATTGCTTTTCAGTTCAATGTTAATGTCCAAATTATTATAAAAATCAAAAAGTTCTACACTTTTCATACCCAAACGAATGGAATGTAAATTTGCAGCTAAAATATCGCCAATTTCTTTAAATTTATCATAATCAACATTTTTTTTAATAACAGAATCTATACTTTTTAAAATTTTACTGTTTTTTACTATTGCTGAATCAACTTTTTTTTCAATGGTTTTATATAAATTATTAAATTGATTAGAGTTGATAGTATTAAAAATATATTCTTCTACCATTTCAGATATAGTATCAAAATATTTTTTTTCTAAATTTTCTATATCAAAATCATTTAATAAATAATCAAATATAAATCCATATTTTGCATTAGAATTTGCATATAAAATATTTGGATGAGTTTTCTTATTAAGAAATTCATCATAATTTTCTTTTAATAATAAAATGTTTTTAGCAGAAAATTTTCCTATTCCATCTATCTTATTTATAATCTCTTTTTCTGTATTTAAACTTTTTAATAAATTATCATCAACACTCTTAGGAGATATTTTGTTTTTTATAATTGGGAATTCATATTTTACTCCAGGAATTAAAGTTCTTAATCTATTTTCCTCTATAGAAAATCTTTTTAAAACATCTGTGATGAGATAATCTTCGTTAGTTAAAATTATATTACTATGTTTTCCCATTAATTCTAATATTAAATTTGAATTAATAGTGTTACCAAGCTCATTTATTTTGGAAAACTTAAATATTAAAATTCTGTCATAGTTAAATTGCAAAATATCATCTAAATTACTGTTTAATAAAAATTTTCTTAAAGTAAGTCCAAATAAAGGCTGAGAGTTTGGATTTTCCTCTTTTTTTGTAGATAAATACGCAATTGGCATATTCGGATTAGCTGATAAAACTAATTTTTGTTTTCCAAAATATATTGATAAAGAAAACTTATCTGTTTGGTATAATTTAGATATTC
Source organism: Haliovirga abyssi (assembly GCF_030295325.1). GTDB lineage: Bacteria > Fusobacteriota > Fusobacteriia > Fusobacteriales > Haliovirgaceae > Haliovirga > Haliovirga abyssi. The sequence goes on from NZ_AP027059.1 coordinate 940,213, forward strand.
TTTTGTTTTTTAAATTTTGTTTTAATTCATCTTTTATTCTTTCAAGAGCGAAACCATCTATATATAGCATAAAACCACCTTCTTAAATAGTATTTTTCTTATTCTATCAAATTATTTATAGTTTTACAATTGAATTTTAAAAATAAGTGTGATATAATTGAAAGACTAAGGAATATAAACAGATATGAGAATATTGTTTTTAGGAACGTTTAAAAAATAAGTTTCTCATTTTTTGTTATAAAAACGCTTGAAGAACATTTAAAAAATAAAAACTATGGAGGGAAAAATTGAAAGTAGAACTTTTAAATTATACACCAAATCCTGAATTGACAATAGCACTTTCAGGTAGATTATGTTATTCAAAAGTTGGAATAGAAGAATTAAAAGAACAACTAGATGAAGCATATATAAAAAGGATGATAAAACAGCTTGTAGAAAGCGGACATCATTCAACATTAGAGCATGTGAGTTTTACTTTTGGAGTAGAAGGAGTAAGTAGAGTTTTGACTCATCAATTAGTTAGACATAGAATAGGGGCTTCATATTCACAAAAATCTCAAAGATATGTTAAAGAAGGTCAATTTGAATATATAATTCCAAAAAGCTTTGAGGAAAAAGGGATGTCTGAAAAATTTAAAGAAAGAATGAAAGTTGTACAAGAGTGGTATAATGAAGCAATTGAAGCTGGAATAAAAGCTGAGGATGCAAGATTTTATCTTCCAAATGCTACTGAAACAAAGATAATCGTTACAATGAATGCAAGAGAATTAATCCATTTTTTTGATCATAGATTATGTCAAAGAGCACAATGGGAAATTAGAGCAATGGCGGATGAAATGTTAGAAAAAGTAAAAGAAATTGCACCAAATTTATTTAAAAATGTAGGACCAGGATGTGTAAATGGACCATGTCCAGAAGGAAAATTCACATGTGGGAAAATGAATGAAATGAGAGCTAAATATAGGGAGGGAAATATTAATGGGTAAAAAGAAAAAGTTTGCTAATGTTGGGGGACAAGCAGTAATTGAAGGTGTAATGATGAAAGGGACTGATTATATAGCAACAGCAGTAAGAAAGCCTGAAGGGGATATAGTATATAGAAGAAAAAAAATAAAAAAGGGAAAATTTAATTTAGCAAAGATACCTTTTATAAGAGGAGTTTTTGTATTGTTAGATGCTTTAATATTAGGTACAAAAGAGTTGACTTTTTCTGCGGCTCAAGCTGGGGAAGAAGAGGAGGATGAATTAACAGATTTTCAATTAGGGATGACACTATTTTTATCATTTTCTGTTGGAATATCTCTATTTTTTTTATTACCAGCTTTTATAGGTGGAATTTTTAAAAACAATTTATATGCAAATATTTTAGAAGGAACAATAAGACTAACAATATTTTTAGGTTATGTTTGGGGAATTTCATTTTTCGAGGATATAAAAAGAGTTTTTCAATATCATGGAGCAGAACATAAGTCAATATATGCTTTTGAAAATAACGAAAAATTAACTCCTGAAAATGCTAAAAAATATAGTACGCTACATCCAAGATGTGGTACAAGTTTTTTATTAATTGTAATGTTAGTAAGTATAATTGTATTTTCTATTGTAGATACTTCTATAATAAGAACAGATAATTTTTTAATGAAAAGTGTTATTAAATTTTCTTTGAGAATATTATTTTTACCAGTAATAGCTAGTATATCATATGAATTTCAAAGATTTACTAGTAATCATTTGAGTAATCCAATAGTTGCAGCATTTGCTTGGCCAGGACTTATGTTACAAAGAATTACAACTAAGGAACCTGACTTAGAACAACTTGAAGTTGGAATTGTAGCATTAAGAGCTGCATTAGGAGAAGAAAATATAGAAAATGCAGAAGAGATAACTGGAGAAGTTAAGGGAAAATTAAAAGAGAGCTGTTAAAAATAAAAAATAAAAGATATAGAAAATATCGACATGATAATTAGATAAATTTAGGAGGAAAACAATGTTCAAAAAACTTGAAGAGATAGTTACAAAATATAATGAAATTGGGAATAAAATGGCAGAACCTGAGGTTTTATCAAATCCAAAAAAAATAGCTGAATATAATAAAGCTTTTTTACAATTAAAAGGAATTGTTGATGAATATGAAATCTATAAAAAAGAAAAAGAGGATTTTGATGGTTTAAAAGAAGATATAAAACATGAAAAAGATTCTGAAATGAGAGAAATGATTCAAGAAGAGATAAAAGAATTAGAAGAAAAATTAACAGAACAAGAAGAAAAATTAAAAGTTTTATTATTGCCTGAAGATCCAAATGATTCTAAAAATGTTATAGTAGAAATTAGAGGAGGAGCAGGTGGAGATGAAGCTGCTCTGTTTGCTGGAGATCTATTTAGAATGTATTCGAGATATGCAGAGAGTAAAAGATGGAAAGTGGAGATAATGAGTAGTAATGAAATTGGTATAAGTGGATATAAAGAGGTAATATTTATGATAAAAGGTGATGGAGCTTACAGTAAATTGAAATTTGAAAGTGGTGTTCATAGAGTTCAAAGAGTTCCTCAAACAGAAGCATCAGGTAGAATACATACTTCTACAGCAACAGTAGCAGTAATGCCAGAAGCGGAAGATATTGCAATGGTAAAAGTTGATCAAAAAGATTTAAGGATTGATACATATCGTTCTGGTGGAGCAGGTGGGCAACATGTTAATATGACAGATTCAGCAGTTAGAATTACACATTTACCAACAGGAATAGTAACGAGTTGTCAAGATGAAAGATCACAAATGAAAAATAAAGAAAAGGCAATGAAAGTTCTTTTAGCAAAATTATATGAAAAAGAACAAGAAGAACAAAGAGCAGAGATTGATTCAACTAGAAAATTACAAGTTGGAACAGGTCAAAGAAGTGAAAAAATAAGAACTTATAATTTTCCGCAAGGAAGATTAACTGATCATAGAATAAATTTAACATTATATAAGTTAGACTCGATTTTAGAAGGAAATTTAGATGAATTAATAGAAGCTTTAAATACTTTTGATCAAGCAGAAAAATTACAGCAGGTTGTTTAATGGCAAAAATTTATAAATTGATAGATATATTAAAATATAGTACAGATTATTTAGAAAAAGCAAATGTAGATTCTCCTAGACTTACAGCAGAATATATAATTGCGACAATATTAGATTTGAAAAGAATTGATTTATATATGAATTATGATAAACCATTAAGTACAATAGAGAGAGAAAAAATAAAAAAGAATCTAATAAGACGAGCAAAAGATAGAGAGCCATTACAATATATAATGGAATATGAAGAGTTTTATGGATTGAAATTTTATGTAGATAAAAATGTGTTAATTCCAAGGCCAGAAACAGAAATATTAGTAGAAAATGCGATAAAATATTTAGAAAAAATTGAAGAACCCAAAATATTAGAAATTGGTGTAGGAAGTGGAGCAATTTCTATATCTATAGGTAAAAATTTGATAAACAGTAAAATTATAGGAGTAGATATATCAGAAGGTGCATTAAAAATTGCAGAAAAAAATAGAGAAAATTTGGGATTGAATAATGTGAGATTTGTAAAAAGTGATATTTTTGAAAATATAAATTATAAATCGTTTGATCTAATAATATCAAATCCACCTTATATTTCAGAAGAAGAATATAGTGGATTAATGCCAGAAGTAAAAAATTATGAGCCAAAATTAGCTTTAGTAGCAAAAGAAGATGGAAATTATTTTTATAGGACAATTATAGAAAACGGAAAAAATTATTTAAAAAATGGAGGAAAAATATTTTTTGAAGTGGGATATAATCAATCGAAAATTGTAAAAGAGCTATTTATAAAAAATAGATATAAAAATATAGAAATTTTAAAAGATTATGGAAAAATAGAAAGGATTTTAATTGGTGAAAAATAATGAAAACAACAGATTTTGAGTACAATTTACCAGAAGAATTAATAGCACAAGTCCCAATTTATCCAAGGGATAGTTCTAGGTTAATGGTAGTAGATAAAGAGACAGAAAAGATAGAGAATAAAATTTTTAGTGATATTATAGATTATTTAGATGAAGGAGACTTATTAGTAAGAAATAGCACAAAAGTTATACCAGCTAGATTAATAGGTAACAAAGAAACTGGTGCAGTAGTAGAAATATTTTTATTAAATAGGCTAGATATTAATAGATGGGAATGTTTAGTAAGACCAGGTAAAAGAGTTAAAATTGGTCAAAAAATTATTTTTAAGGATGACTCGTTAACAGCGAAAGTTATTGAGATAAAAGAGGATGGAAATAGAATTGTAGAATTTGAATATAACGGAGTTTTTGAAGAGGTATTAGATAATCTTGGAGAAATGCCATTGCCACCATATATAAAAGAGAAATTAAAAGATGCTAACAGATATCAAACTGTTTATGCAAAAAAAGGTGAATCAGTAGCAGCACCTACTGCAGGATTACATTTTACAGATGAACTGTTAAAAAAAATAAAAGCAAAAGGAATAGAGATAGTAGACGTGTTTTTAGAAGTTGGGTTAGGGACATTTAGACCAGTAAAAGCAGAAAATATATTAGAACATAATATGCATGAAGAAAAGTTTGAAATTCCTATTGAAAGTGCAAATAAAATAAATGCAGCTAAAAAAGAAGGAAAAAGAGTAATAGCTGTTGGAACAACAAGTGTAAGAACATTAGAATCAGCAGCTAATAATGGGAAAGTTATGGCTGGAGAAAATTCTACAAAAATTTTTATATATCCTGGCTATAAATTTAAAATGGTAGATGCATTAATTACAAATTTCCATTTGCCAAAATCTACGTTATTAATGTTGGTTTCTGCTTTTTCAAATAGAGAATTAATGTTAAGAGCGTATGAAAATGCAGTTGATGAAAAATATAGATTTTTTAGTTTTGGAGATGCAATGTTTATAAAATAAAAGGGCTAAAATTAGAGGTGTATTAATTTGAAAGAAAAATTTGAAGAAATACTAATAAAAAAAGAAAAAGAACTAGCTTATTTGAAAAATAATGTACAAGGGTTTAAATCAAATGGTGTATTAGAAAATAGAATTAACAGAACAAAATTAAATTATAGAACAAAAGAATTAACAGAAGAGATAAAAAATATTAAAAGCTATTTGAAAAGAATAGACTTTGTGGAAAAGGTGAGAGATTATGAGAATAATAGCAGGAACAGCTAAGAATAAAAGAATAAAAAGTCAATCTGGTCATAATGTAAGGCCAACATTAGAGAGAGTAAAAGAATCTCTATTTTCAATTTTACAGCCATATATAAATGATTCAGTTTTTCTTGATCTATATGGTGGGACAGGAAGTATTGCTTTAGAAGCACTTAGTAGAGGAGCTAAAAGAGCAATAATAATAGAAAAAAATGGAGAAGCATTGAGAATTATTATAGAAAATGTAAATAGCTTAGGATTTGAAGATAGATGTAGAGCATATAGAAACGAAGTATTAAGAGCTATTGAGATATTATCAAATAAAAGAGAAACATTTGATATTATTTTTATGGATCCACCATATAAAGATGAAGTATGTGAGGAAGTTATTGCGAAAATATTAGATTCAAATTTATTAGAAGAAAATGGATTGATAATTGCAGAACATCATATAAAAGAAAAATTACCTGATGTAATTGGGAAATTAAATAAAATTGATGAGAGAAAATATAGTGGAAAAGTATTAACATTTTATAGCTAGGATATTTGTATATCTTTTGTGTCTTTTTGTAGGGGCAATTCATGAATTGCCCTTACAGGTGTCTATACGGATTAGTTTAGATATTAATAATCAATTAATTTAAGAGAATTATATTAATCACGATTAAAAAAATTGATTTTAAATCATCTTCAACTGGAGGTAAAATAATGAAATTATATATTAAACAAGATATAAAAAATATAGAAAAAAATATAGAGTTTTTTATAAAAAATAAAGTTGGTATAGAAATATCATTATATGATGTTGAATTTATTAATAATATGAGATTAAGTAAAATTTTAAAATTATCAAAATTATTAAAAGAGAATAATTTGAAAATCACATCACATTTACCTATTCATGGATTAGATTTAGGATGTAGAGATTCTATTATAAGAGAATATTCAAGTGATTTAATAATAAAATCATTAGATTTATCATCTGTTTTAGGAGTTAAAAAAAGTGTGCTTCATAGTGGGATGAATCCATTAAGAAAAGGTCAAGGACAGGAAAAATGGTTAAAAAGATTTGAGTTAGAATTAACTAAAATAGAAAAAGTAGCAAGAGAAATGAATATAGAATTGGTTATAGAAAATGTATGGGATGATAATGATATTATATATAAATTTATAGTTGAAAAGTTTTCTAATATAAATTTATGTTTTGATATTGGACATTCAGCAGTTTATCAAAAAAATATAAAAATAGAAGAATTATTTAAAAAATATGGTAATAGGATTACACATCTACATTTGCATGATAATGATCTGCTTGAAGATAAACATTTTCATTTTGGAGAAGGAAAAATTGAATTTGAAAACTATTTTCAAATATTTAAGAAATATTTGAAAGAATATACAGTAACATTAGAAACAAATTTTGATGAAAAATTATATAAAGATATGGAATTTGTAAGAAAGGGGTTGCTTAAATGAAAAAAAATCTAAAATTTGAAGAGGCGTTATTAGAAATAGATGAGATTATAGATGAATTAGAAAATGGAGAAGTTGAATTAGAGGAGTCTGTAAAGAAATATGAAAAAGCAATGGAAATGATAAAATTTTGTAAAGGGAAATTAGATTCTATTGAAGGCAAAATAAAAAAAATTAATTTAAATGAATCAGGAGATATAGAAATAGCGGATTTTCAATAGATTGGAGGAAAATATGATAAAAGAATATTTGAAATTAAGAGGTCTAGAAGTAGAAAAAACATTAAGAGATTATTTTGAAGAATTAAATTATCCAGAAGTAATAAAAGATGGAATGAAATACTCAGTTTTAAATGGTGGAAAAAGATTAAGACCAGTATTGTTATTAATGACATTGGAACTTTTAGGAAAAGATATAAACTTAGGATTTCCAACTGCTGCAGCAATAGAAATGATTCACAGTTATTCACTTGTGCATGATGATTTGCCGGCGTTAGATAATGATGATTATAGAAGAGGGAAAAGTACAACTCATAAAAAGTTTGGAGAAGCAGAGGCAATATTAATAGGTGATTCTTTGTTGACTTATGCTTTTTATATTTTAGCGAATAAAAATGAAAAATTGTCTTCTGAAAAAACAATTAAAATAATTGAAAAAATATCATATGCCGCAGGGACTCAAGGAATGATTGGGGGGCAAATGATAGATATAGAATCAGAGGGTAAAAATATAGATTTACCTACTTTACAATATATACATACTCATAAAACGGGAATGATGATAAGAGTTCCAATTCAAGTTGGAGCAATTATAGGAGAGGCAACAGAAAAAGAGATTGAATATTTAACAGAATATGCTGATTTAATTGGATTGGCTTTTCAAATAAAAGATGATATTTTAGATATAGAAGGTGATTTTGAAACAATAGGAAAACCTATTGGAAGCGATCAAGGATTAAATAAAGCTACATATCCATCAATATTTGGATTAGAAAGAACAAAAGAGATGTTAAAAGAAAAAGTTGAAAAAGCAAAAGAAATTATAGAAAAGGAATTTGGAGAAAAAGGAAAATATTTTGTTGCATTAGCAGAATATATTGAAGCGAGGGAAAAATAGTATGAATTATAAGAGGGTAGTTATAAAGATAGGAAGTAGCAACCTTGTTAGAGATGGAAAAGTAGATGATGAAAAAATTAAAAATTTGATTAAAATAATATCTAAATTTAAGAAAAAAGATAATATTGAATTTATAATTGTTAGTTCAGGTGCAGTTGCAGTAGGAAAAGAAAAAGTTGGAATATCAAGTTTAAAATTGAATATAAGGCAAAAACAAGCTATGGCAGCCATTGGGCAGCCATATTTAATGAGAAAATATAAAGAAAATCTTGAAAATAACAACATATTGGGAGCGCAGGTTTTATTAACAAGCGATGATTTACATAACAGGACTAGACTAATTAATGCAAGGGATACTTTATTAGAAATTTTGCATTATAATGCAGTACCAATTATAAATGAAAATGATACTGTTTCTACTGAAGAGATAAAAATTGGAGATAATGATAATTTATCTGCAAGGGTAGCAGCAATTGTTGATGCAGAGTTATTAATTATTTTATCTGATATAGATGGATTATATAATAAAAATCCTAAAAATCATAATGATGCTGTATTAATAAAAGAAGTGTTTGATATCACAAAAGATATGAAAAAAAATGCAGGTGGAGCAGGGAGTAAAGTTGGAACAGGTGGAATGATAACAAAACTTGAGGCTGCAGAAGTTTGTATGAAATTTAATGTAGAAATGGTAATTATTAATGGAAATTCATTAGATAATATAGTAGATATTTTAAATGGAAAACAAATAGGAACAAAATTTTCACCAAATAAGAAAAAAATATCCAAGAAAAAATTATGGATAGGGTATGGAGCAAGAAAAAAAGGAGAAATTTATATAGATAAGGGAGCATATGAAGCATTAAATAAAGGGAAAAGTCTTTTATCAGGTGGAATAGTTGGGTTAAGTGGAAAGTTTAAAATAGGAGATAGTATTAAGATCTTTCATAATAAAGAGGAAATTGCAAGAGGATTAACCAATTATTCGAGTGATGAACTATTGAAAATAAAAGGTAAAAAAAGTTATGAAATAGATAAAATATTAGGATATAAATATCAAGATGAGATAGTTCATAGAAATAATATGATTTTAATTTGATAGTATTATTAAAAATATAAAGATGAAAAGATTATGATATAGGAGGTAGCAATTGAATTGGATATATTTAGTTATTGGCGGATCATTTTTTAATGCATTATGGACATCTTTAACAAAAAAGAAAAGTGTAGATTTATCGCCAATTCAATTTACTATCATATTTAGAAGCTTATGTGTGCTGTTTCTATTTCCTATTTTTATAATAAAATTTAATATGAGCTATATCACAGTAAATTTTTTGTTTTTTGCTATAATATATAGTATAATAGAAGGAGTTAGAACTTTATTTATAGTAAAGGGTGCAGAAGAAGATTATTATTCTACATATGCTTTTGTTAATACGTCACCAATATTTACATTAATTTTTACTCCGTTTTTATTAATAGAAAAGATAAATTTGATATTAGTGTTTGGGACAGTAATGATAATCGTAGGTGGAATACTGTTTTATAAAATTGGGAAATTTTCTAAATGGGGAATTATTGTTGCAATTTTAAGTGGAATAGGGAGTGTAATAGCAAAAGTGGGAGTAGATAACTCTAATGGAATATTTTTTTCTGTGATTTCATTTATATTTTTGTCATTATTGTTCTCTACTTATGAAATTATAACAAAATCAGAAATAACTTTGATAAGCAAGATTAAAAGTAGTAGAACAGTTTTATTACCGGCTTTTTTCTCAAGTATAGCAACAGGTTTATATTTTATATCTTTAGAATATGGAGCAGTTACAAAAATATCTCCATTAATGAGAATGAATTTAATTTTTGGATTTGTATTTAGTATTATTATATTAAAAGAGATACAAAATTGGAAAACGAAATTTTTAGGTGGATTATTTATATTGGCAGGAGGAGTTTTAGTATATGTTTCATAATAAAAGTTAAAAGGAAAGAATTAAAAAAAGAGAGTTTATTTTGGTAAAAAACTATGTTATAATAAAGGTGATTAATTATGAATAAAATAAGGCTTAATAAATATTTAAAAGATTTAGGAATAAGTTCTAGAAGAAAAGCAGATGAATTTATAGAAAAAGGTTACATAAAATTAAATGGAAAAGTTGTAAAAGAATTAGGTACAAAAATAGATATAGAAAAAGATGTTATAGAAATTTCAGATAAGCTGAAAAAGGAAAAAGAAAATTATGTGTATTTAGTTTTAAATAAGCCAAAAGGATATGTTACAAGCAAAAATAAAAAAGAGGGAAAAACAGTTTTAGAACTGCTGCCTAATATTAAAAACTTAACTTATGCAGGAAGATTGGATAAAGAAAGTGAAGGACTGTTAATTTTTTCAAATGATGGAGAGTTTGTATTTAAAATAACATATCCAGATTTTGAGAAAGAAAAAGAATATTTGGTAACTGTAGATAAAAAAATCAATGAAAAGTTATTAGATAAAATGAGAAAAGGGATGGTGATTGATAATAAACAAACTAAGCCAACAAAAATAAAAAAAGTTAACGAATATTCGTATAAAATTATATTAACAGAAGGGATAAATAGACAAATTAGGAAAATGGCAAAAAAAGTTGGGTTAAATGTAAAAAAGCTAATTAGAATCAGAATAAAAAATATTTATATAGATAGTGTAGAATATGGGAAATGGAGATATCTGAAAAAGGATGAAATAAAAGAGATGTTAGAAAATATTAAAAAATAATATTTTTTATCTATTCCTAAATATAAAATAAGAGGTGGCGTGCAATAATGGGATATATCAAAAAGAAAATAATAAGTTTTTCATTTATAGTTTTAAATATACTGTTTTATATAATTTGTTCAATGATATTAAATATAAAATTTAATTTTAATTTCACAATTTTTAGTATAATATTATTTACCATATTTTTTTTGGGAAATATATATGATTTTCAAGATAATAAATATAAAACAAAAATGTTTTTCACTTCAAGTGTTATAAATTTAAGTTTAAGTTTATTAATAATAAGTTATGGATTAAAAAATATTGCTATTCTAGTATTATTTGAATATATATTTCAAAATATCATAAAATTTATAATTTTGAATTTTATGATAAAGACAGAAAATATTTTAGTATTAGGAGAAAAAAATATAAATTATGAGATAATTAAAGAGTTGGCTATAAAAAATGGAAGATATATTACAAAAGGGATGGTGGAGATTAAAAATAATAAATTAAAAAATTTAGAAGAGAAAATAAAAAAAGATGATATAGATATATTAATACTAAACTTACAAAAACCAATTGCAGAAGATATATTAGGGGAATTATTAAAAATAAAAATGAGTGGTATTAAATTATATGATTTTTTAAATTTTTATGAAGCTATTGAAGAAAAAGTACCTGTAAAAGCAATAAATGAAGAATGGTTTTTATTTGGAGAAGGATTTGATATAATTCATAATGGTTTTAATCAAAGATTAAAAAGAGTACTAGATATAATTATGTCTTTAATTATATTTATACCCGCATTCCCAATAATGATTATTGCAGCAATAATTGTAAAAATTGAATCTAAGGGACCAATATTTTTTGTACAAGAAAGAATAGGTATGGGGAATAAACCGTTTAAAATTATTAAATTTAGATCTATGAAAGCAGATGCAGAAAAAGAAGGGCCACAATGGGCAAAAAAAAAGGATGATAGAGTTACAAAATTTGGAAAAATAATGAGAAAAACTAGAATTGATGAGTTACCTCAACTTATAAATGTTATGAATGGAGAAATGACATTTATAGGTCCAAGACCAGAAAGGCAACATTTTATTGATGTGTTAGAAAATACAATACCATTTTATAATATAAGGCATTCAGTGAAACCAGGTCTTACAGGTTGGGCACAAGTTAATTATTCTTATGGGGCTTCAATAGAAGATGCTTTTGAAAAATTACAATATGATTTATATTACATAAAACATCAATCGCTAGTATTAGATATAAGTATTTTCTTTAAGACAGTGAAAACAGTTATATTTGGAAGAGGTCAATAAAATCAATGGTTTTAAAATTTTGAACAGATACTGCTATAATAGAAAAAGGGGTGATAAAGTTGTATATTTTATTAGCATTGGGAATTTTATGCTTTGTTTTAGAAATACTTACTCCAGGAATATTTTTATTTTTTAGTATAGGCGTTTCATTTATTGTGACATCTTTGTTTTCACTATTTATAAAAGATATTTTTATATTAAGTTTTATATTAGCTTTGTTATCTTTAGGTATGTTTATATTGTTAAAAAAATCAAAATTTTTAAATAAAAAAACAGATTATAAAGCAAATGTAGATAACTATTCTGGAAAATCTGGTGTAGTTACAAAAAAGATGGAGAATAATAGATATTTGATTAAAGTTTTTGGAGAAGAGTGGATAGGAATAAGTGAAAAGCAGTTGGAAAAAGGAGATAGCGTAGTAATAGATAAAATTGATGGGACAAAATTAATTTTAAAATAATTTAAGGGATATTAAAAAAATAAGTTTTATATATTTTGTTATAAAAACGGTTGAAGAACATTTAAAAAATATTTCTATATATTTTGTTGTAAAAACGCTTGAATCGTTGCGTATTTTAAAACAAAAGGATAAAGTTATTTTTAAAGTGTTCCTAAATTATTGCATATTTTAAAACAAAATTGGAATGTTATTTTTAAGCCATTCCTAGCTGGGAGATATAAATTATGAAATTGTATTCTAAAATATTATTAATGCTAATAATTCTTTTTATAATTCCTGGTTTTTTGATTGGATTAATATATTTTAATAAAACAAATAATCAATATAATAATATTTTAGTAAAAGAAGTTATAAATCAAAGTGATGAAATTAATTTTTCTATAGTAAAAGAGTATGAATTTTATAAAGAAAAATTTCAAAGAGAAATGGAGAATATGAGTATTTCCACAGTTAAAAATGAATGTGATAGTATAGAAAAAATTTTAGGTAAAGGCTCTGATTTAAAAGATGAAATTATAGTTTTGAAAGACAGAATTGTTTTTTTGTATTATATAAATGGCTATAAATTAGAAAAATATATTACAGAATTTGATTATAGAAAAATATTTTTGAGAAATTCATATGAAAAATATGTAGTATATTCAAATAATGATCTGGAAAATATTATGTTGTCAGATTTTTATGATAAGGTAAGTAGGAAAATTTATAAAGATATAGGAGAAAAAAAATATTTAGAAAAAGTAAAAAGAGATAATAAAAAAGTAATTAGAAATAATATATTAATCAATAATAAAAATTATTCGAGTGTATATTTTCCATTAAAATATTTTGGAAAAACATGGGGGATTGGAATATTATATTTAGAGAAAAAAAGTTTTGAAAATTTTTTAGATTTTTTTAGAAAAAATGCGATGTTATTGGCTTTTATTATTATAATTTTAGGTATAATATTTACTGCATTTATATATTTAATTATAGCGGTACCAATAAAAAAAATAGAAGGCTTTACACAGAAAATAATAAAAGGTGATATAAATACAGAAGTAAAAATCAAATCAAATGATGAGTTGGGAAGTTTAGCAAATAATATAAATAATATGGTTAAAAAACTAAGAGATAGAATAGAAGCTCAAAAAATAATTCAGAGAATGATTTCTAATGAGGAAATTAGGAAAGAATATATTGATTCTATTGAGAAAAAAAATAAAAAATTAAAATATCTTTTAGAAGAATTAAAGAATACACAAGCTATGTTAATTGAAAAGGGTAAAATGTCTACGATAGCTCATATTTCAGGAGAAATAGCGCATGAACTAAATTCACCATTAAGCACAATATTAACTAATGCAGAAATGTTAAAGATGGATACGGACGATAAAGAGATATTAGAAAAGATGGAAGATATTGAGATAGCGGTAAAAACCTCTAAAATGATAGTTGATAAGTTTCTGAAAGAATGCAAAGTTGAGAGCGAAAATTATAGAGTTATAAAAATAAACAATGTTTTTACAGAAGTTTTAAGAATGAAAAGCAAAATTAACAAAGATATTGAATTTGGATTGAGATATATTGGGAGGAGTACGCCAAATGTATATGGAGAATATGGAGAAATTAGAAGCATAATTGAAAATTTATTAGAAAATAGTATAGAATCAATTTACAAAGCAAAACAAACAAAAGAAAAAATTGGAAAAATTAAAATTTTTATAATTGAAAAAAATGAGTATATCAAAATTATTGTAAAAGATAATGGGAAAGGGATGACACCAGAAGAGTATAAAGAAATTTTTGATCTGTTTTACAATATTGAAAAAAATGAAAGTAGAATGAGATTAATAGTTGTTAAAAATATTTTGAAACATTATAGTGGAGAAATAAAAGTAAAAAGTAAATATGATTATGGAACAATGGTAAAAATAAAAATTTTAAAAATGAAGGAGGAGATTTAAATGTTTGAAGTTTTTAGTATTGCTTTTTTGATTTTTGTAGTAATATTTATATTAAGAGGTATAATTGTTGTAAGGCAAGCAGAAGTAATTGTTATTGAGAGGTTGGGGAGTTATAATAGGACTTTATCAAATGGACTAAATTTTATAATTCCAATATTTGAAACACCAAGAACAGTTGTATGGAAATATGTAAAAGCTAGTTTGGACAATCAAAGTGTATATCAAACAAAAAATGTAACAAGAATTGATTTGAGAGAAACAGTATATGATTTTCCAAAACAAAATGTAATCACAAAAGATAATGTTACAATAGAAATTAATGCATTATTGTATTTTCAGATAACGGATCCTAAAAAAATTGCATATGAGATAAATAATTTGCCAGATGCAATAGAAAAATTAACTCAAACAACTCTTAGAAATGTAATAGGAGAGCTTGATTTAGATGAGACATTAGTATCAAGAGATACAATAAATAGTAAATTAAGATTAATATTAGATGAAGCAACAGATAAATGGGGAGTAAAAGTAAATAGAGTAGAACTTCAAGATATAATACCTCCTAAAGAGATTAGAACAGCAATGGAAAAACAGATGAAAGCAGAAAGAGATAAAAGAGCTTCAATATTAACAGCAGAAGGAGCTAAAAAGGCAAAAATATTGAATGCTGAGGGCGAAAGAGATTCTCAAATTGCAAGAGCTGAAGGGATAAAACGTTCAAATATACTAAAAGCAGAAGGAGAAGCAGAGGCGAGATTAAAAGTAGCATCAGCAGAAGCAAAAACAATAAATATGATAACAGATTCAATTGATATAGAGAAAACAGATTCTGTAAATTACCTTGTAGCATTAAAATATATAGAAGCATTAAAGAATATAAGTGAAGGTTCAAATGATAAAGTTGTATTTATGCCATATGAAACATCAGGTTTATTAAGCTCATTAGGAAGTATAAAAGAACTTTTCGATAACAGTAAAAAATAGAGAGGGTTATCCCTCTTTATTTTATGGGCAAATTTTTGAAAGATAAGAAGGAGAAAAAATGCTAATAAAAGAATTACTTGAAGCAATTACAGAAGATTATAATTTAGAAAAAGGAGCAGAATTATATAAAAAAAATAAAATAATATATTATGAAGCTAAAAAAGAGCTTTCAAATGTTTATTCAGTTGAAGCAAGAATAAATGATTATGGAGAAATAAAAAATGTTTCTCTATTTTTAAATTTTGAAAAAGAGTATTTATCTAATTTTAATTGTAGTTGTTATTCTCATTTTATTTGTAGTCATATAGTGGCGACTGTTTTAAAATTTTCAGATGAAACAAAAGAAATAAAAAACAAAAAAATAAAAAATAAATTTTTGAAATACAGATACAATATAAAAGGAAATAAAGTAGAAGTAGATTATGAAATAGAAATTAAAAATTGGATAAAGGGTTATGGAGAATTAAAGAGCAATATAGAAAAATATTTAGAGAATATGAGTTATAATGAAAGGGCTATTTTGTATGAAATAAAAAAAAATAGAAATTATAAAATAACGTATAAAATAGCTGAAATATTAAAAAAATTAAACATTGAATTAAAGCTAGAATTAGAAAAATATTTAATTTATAAAGAAGAGGATAAAATAGAGATAAAAAAAATTTATGATAAAGTTAGAAATAAAAATATAGTTAAAGTAGAAGATAAAGATATAATTAAATTTAAAGGAAAAGAGATCACTCCTAAGATTATATTTGAAGATTTAATGAAAATATATATTAAAGGGAATGTGAAATTTTCAGAAGAGCTAAAAAAATATGTATTATATGAAGAAGAGGTAAAATATATATTAAATTTTAAAATGCATAAAAAAAGAGTTCTGTTATACCCAGAAATTATAATTGATAATAAAAAGTATAAAAATGAAGAGATATTAAAAATAGATGCAACTTATCACAGGATTTCTGAATATGAATATAGAAGAATTAATATTGATGAGTATAAAGAATATATAGGGTTTCTTAAAAATAAAAATCTGAAATTTACAGGTAAGCTATTTATTTGCGAAAATAGATTTTTTAAAGAAAACTATAATAAAATTAATAAAAATTGGGTTGTGAATGGAATCAACAAAATAAAACTTGAAAAAGAGGTTAAATTAAATTTTAATGATAAAAATACAAGTTTAAAAATAAAATATAAAATAAAAAATAGGGATTTAGAAAATGAAGAGTTATTAAATATAAAAAAATATAATTTTGATGTACAAAATGATAAAATATATTATGTACAACCAAATGGTGAAAATATAGAGAATTATGAATTTTCTGGGACAAAAGAAGAGTTATTGTGTAATGTAGAAAAATTAAAAGATAAATTTAAATTAGATACTGGAAAGATATTTTTTAAAGATATAAAATTAAATAATAGATTAAAATCTTTATTAAGAGATTATCAAAAAGATGGAGTTAAATGGCTAAAATTTTTAGATGAATTTAAATTTTCAGGAATTTTAGCAGATGATATGGGGCTTGGAAAAACAATACAAAGTATAGCTATGATTGATGAGCTTTCTAATAATGAAATGATATTAATAGTTGCACCGAAATCATTAATATATAATTGGAAAGAAGAGATAGAAAAATTTTTGCCAAGTATAAATGATAAAGTTGTAATATATGATGGAGGAATTGGAAAGAGGAAAAAGATTTTTGAAGAAATAAAAAAATCTAGTGTAATCTTAACATCATATAGCATTTTGAGAAAAGATTTTGAAAAGTTTGAAGAGTTTGAATTTAGATATATGATACTGGATGAAGCGCAACATATAAAAAATAGGAATACTGTTATTTATAAAGCAATAAGTAAAATAAAAAGTCACACAAAATTAGCATTAACAGGAACACCTATTGAAAATTCAATAAAAGAATTATGGACAATTTTTGAATTTTTAATGCCAGGATATTTAGGACGTTATGAACAATATAATACAAAAGAAGGAATGGAATATTTAAAATATAAACTGGCACCCTTTATACTTCGAAGGGAAAAAGTAGATGTTTTAAAAGAGTTACCAGAAAAAATAGAACAAATAGTAAAAGTAGAGTTTTCGGACAAGCAAAGAGATTATTATGAACATATATTAGAAAATATGAGAAATAAAGTATATGATAGTATTGAAGAAAAAGGTTTTTCAAAATCATATTTTACAATTTTATCAGCGATTACATATTTGAGAGAGATATGTAATCATCCTAAACTTATAGAGGGAGGGAAAGATATTCCTTCGGGAAAATTTGAATTATTAAAAGAATTAATTGATGAAGCAATTGAAGGAAATCATAAAATTTTAATTTTTAGTCAATTTGTAAAAATGCTAGAAATTGTAAAAAGTCATTTGGAACATAAAAAAATAAAATTTGAAATTTTAACAGGTCAAACCAAAGAAAGAGGAGAAACAGTAAAGAGATTTAATACAGATGAAACTATAAAAATATTTTTAATTAGTTTAAAAGCTGGTGGGGTTGGGTTAAATTTAACTTCTGCTGATACAGTAATACATATAGATCCTTGGTGGAATCCTATGACTGAAAATCAAGCTACAGATAGAGTATATAGAATAGGGCAAACTAGAAATGTAAATGTATATAAGCTGATAGTTAAAAAATCTATTGAAGAAAAAATATTGAAAATTCAAAATAGGAAGAAAGAACTTTTTGATACTATAATAAGTGGAAATAAAGAGGCTACAGGTAGGTTAACCATAGAGGATTTAAAAGATATTTTAGAATAATTATTGAAAGATATTTTTAAATATGATATAATAAAGAACGTTTAAAATCAATTTATTTATTTGATGAGCCGTTTTTAATAAAATGTGAGGAGGATAATAATTTCATGGTAAGAAAATTAAAATCAAAAGAAAGTAATGGTGGAGGGAACTCTAAAAATTTAATAAAGCAAGCACAAGAAATGCAAAAGAAGATGCTTTTGGTTCAAGAATCACTAAAGGAAAAAGAGATAGAAGCTTCAGTTGGCGGTGGAGCTGTTGTAGCAAAAGTTAATGGTCAAAAAGAATTAATAGGGATTGAATTATCGAAAGATATAGTTGATCCAGAAGATATTGAAATGCTACAAGATTTAATAGTTTCTGCTGTAAAAGAAGCAATGAGACAAGCAGAAGAAATGGCAGAAAAAGAGATGGGCAAAGTTACAGGTGGACTTGATATACCAGGATTAATTTAAGAGAGGTTTGCCTCTCTTTTTTAGTTTGTTAGGGGAAAGTTGGAACTACAGGATTAACACTGATGAATAAATGAGAAGAGATAATAAAAAAATTAAGATAGACCAAATAGAAATAACAATATTATTAATAGGAGTGAAAAAGTTGAAGAAATGGTTATTATTAGTACTATTATTTTTAGTTATAGGATGTAATAAATTTAATGATGAAATATTAAATTATAATAGTGTAAAAAAAATAAATAATAAAAAATATAATTCTGAAAAAAGCAAAAAAGGGGTAAAGAAAATGGAATTTCAATCTTTTATGTTAGAAAATAATATAAAAAAAAATAGTATTAAAAGTAAATTTGTTCCAGAAACTATGGAATATTATGTTTTATTACCCCAAAATTATAATAAAAATAAAAAATATCCTGTATTATATCTTTTACATGGAATTACAGATAAAGCAGAATATTGGTTTGACAAAGCAGAAATTTTAAGTAGATATAAAGAAATTAGAAATAAGAAAATAATTGGAGATATGATTTTGATTTTCCCAGAATCTGGAAATGATGGTAGAAGCTGGTATACTAATTTTGAAAGAGATAAAAAAAATAAATATGAAGATTATTTTATAAAAGAGCTTATTCCAGATGTAGAAAAAAAATATTCTGTATATAAATCACCGGATAAAAGAGCTATTGCTGGGTTTTCTATGGGTGGATATGGAGCGTATGCTTTGTTTATGAGAAATATAGAGAAGTTTAAAGTTGTAGGTTCTTTTGCAGGAGCATTAAATTTAAATAGAGTAGCTTTTAATAAAAAAGAATTAGGTGTATATAAATTTTTATGGTTGCCAGATATATTTATTAAGGATGAAAATGGAAAATCATTTGAATATTCTTTTGGGAATTTTCCTATGAAATGGTTAAATAAAAATCCATATAAATTAATTGATAAACTATATAAAGAAAAAAAAGATGAACTTAAATCAAAATATTTTTATTTGAGCGTTGGGAAAAATGATATAGAGGATTATCATATGATTTACCAATGGCAGGATATGTGTGAAAAATTAGAAAAGTATAAATTGAATTATAAGGCTAATTTAGTAGAAAATGAAGAGCATACTTGGGAATATGTTAGAAGAGATTTTGAAAATTTATTATTATATGTTTGGGATAAGTTAGAGGAGGAATAGTGGATAAAATAATTAATAAAAATAAAACTATAGCAGTAGCAATGAGTGGTGGAGTTGATAGTTCTGTTGTGGCATATATGTTAAAAAAAGAGGGATATAATATAATAGGAATAACAATGAAACATTGGGGTGGAGAAGATTCAGGAGATAATAATAAAACTTGTTGTTCATTAGATGATATTTATGATGCAAAAAGAGTTTGTGATGATTTGGGAATATCACATTATGTTGTTAATTTTGAAAAAGAATTTAAAGAAGAAGTTGTTAAATATTTTATTGATGATTATATAAATGGCAATACACCTAATCCATGTGTAGTATGTAATAGAAAAATAAAATTAGGAAAATTAGTGGATTTTTCAAAAAAAATTGGAGCTGATTTTTTAGCTACAGGACATTATGCAAAAGTTATTAATGAAAAATTATATATGGGAGATGACGTAAAAAAAGATCAAGCGTATTTTTTATCTCAAGTAAAAAAAGACTATTTTAAGAGTATATTATTTCCTATTGGGAATTATAATAAAACTTATGTTAGAGAATTGGCAAAAGAATTAGGTGTAAGAGTTTATGCTAAAAAAGATAGTCAAGAGATATGTTTTGTAGAGAATGATGATTATAAAAAGTTTCTTATGAATATGACAGATGGGAAAATATTTAAAAATGGAGAAATAGTAACTACAAAAGGCGAAGTTGTAGGCAAACATAAAGGAACAGCTTTTTATACAATAGGACAAAGGAAAGGGCTAGGAATATCATATAGTAAACCACTATATGTAGTCGATTTAGACAGTAAAAATAATAGGGTTATTGTTGGGGATAATGAAGAACTATTTAGAAATAAATTAATAGCGATTAAAATAAATCTTTTAGGAGTAGAAAAGATAGAAGAATTAGATAATATATATTGCAATATAAAAACAAGATCAAGAGATATATTGCATAGAGCTAAATTAAAATTAATAGATGAAAATAAAATAGAAGCTTCATTTGAATTAGGAGTAAGAGCAATTACACCAGGGCAACTAGCTGTATTTTATAGAGAAGATGGTTTAGTTCTTGGAAGTGGATTTATAGAAGGAGGTAAAAGTTTATGATAATTAAAATAGGAGATACAAAACAACAAATAACAGAAAAGCCAAGAGGTGGGGTAGGCGAAATTATAGCAAACATGTATTTGAAAGATTCAGAATTAGAAAATTCATTAACAGGATTTAATATGATGCAATTAAAAAAAAATAGTGAAGTTGGATATCATCAACATATAAATGATGAGGAAATATATTATATATTAACTGGTAAAGGTATTGTAAATGACAATGGAATAGAAAAAGAAGTTGAAGCAGGTGATATGATTTATACAAAACAAGGTGAATTTCATAGTATAAAAAATATAGGAGATGAGCTATTGGAATTTATAGCTTTCATAATAAAAAAATGAAAGAACTAAATATAATATTTCCTGGTTGGGGAAGTGTCAAAGAATTTTATTTAGATAATTTAAAATTAAAAGGGAAAATTATAGTTATACAAGATTATGATTTGGAAAAAATCTGGAAAAATCTGGAAAATACAATAAAAAGTTATGATATTATAAATATAATTGGTTGGTCTTTAGGAAGTTTAATAGCTTTAAAATTGTTATTAGGAAAAGAAGAGAAAGAAGAAGAAAAAAAAGAAATTAAAAAAGATATAAAAAATAAAATTAATAGGTTGATTTTGTTTGCTCCAACTTTAAAATTCACAGAAACTACACCTAAAGTTATTGTGAAAAGAATGAAAAAAAATTTACTAAGAAATAAAGAAAAAACTTTAAAAGAGTTCATAAAATTAAATTTTTATTCAGAAAACAATTTTTTAGAATATTGGGAAAAATATAAAGAGAGAATTATAAATTTAGATACAGAATATTTATTAGAAGGATTGGATATTTTGGAAAATTGGGACTTGAATTATATTGGGATTAATTATGAAATACTTTTAACAATATTTTTAGGAATAGAAGATAGTATAATTATAAACAATAATTCTAATAAAGTAATAGAAAAATTTAAAAAAGTAAAAGTGCATAAATTAAGTAATTGTGGGCACAATATTATATTTGAAAAAAAAGATGAAATCATAAAAATATTAGGAGTTATGTATGATTGAAAAAGAAAAAGTTATAAAAAATTTTTCAAAAGGAGCTAAAACATATGATAAATATGCAAAAGTTCAAAAATATATGGCAGAAAAATTGAATAAATTGTTTATTGAACATAAAGAAAAAAATATAAATTGTGATATGAATTCAAAAAAACAAATTTTAGAAATAGGAAATGGGACAGGAATATTAACAGAGTATATATTAAAAAAATATAAAAATCTGAATATGGATTTAATAGATATATCGCCCGAAATGATAAAGATTTCTAAAGAAAAATTTAAAAATATAAATAATAATTTAAACTATATAGTTGGAGATGCAGAAGAGTATGATTTTAATAAAAAATATGATTTGATTATTTCAAATGCTACTTTTCAATGGTTTAAAGATTTCGAGAATACAATAAATAAGTTATATGATAGTCTAAATAATGGCGGAGAAATTATATTTTCTACATTTGGAAAAGAAACATATAATGAATTGAGAAAAATATTAAAATCGATATCAGAAAAATATGATTATTCGCAAACATTTTATTCAATGAATGATATTGAAAAAATTATAAGAGATATAGGTGCTGAATTTACACTTATAGAAGAAAACTATATAGAAAAATTTAAAAATGTAAGAGAATTTTTATTTGCAATAAAAAAGATAGGAGCAAATAGTGCTAAAGAAAAAAAAGAAATATTAACACCAGGAGTTTATAAACAATTAGAAAAAGAGTATAAGAAAAATTTTACAAAAAATAATAAGATAATTGTAACAAATCATATTATTTTTTGTAAAATAAAAAAGGAAATAAAAAAAAATATAGTATAATATATTATAACGATTTAAAATTTTGTTATAATATATAGGAGGTGTTCTAAATGATAGAAAAAGATTTTTTTAGAAAAACTATGTTAGCTGGAATTGGTTTATTGGATATGACAAAAGAAAAAGCGGATGAAGTTGTAAAAGAGTTAGTGAAAAGAGGAGAAATCGCAGAGAATGAGGGAAAAGAATATGCAGATGAAATTTTGAAAAAAGCAAAAGGATTTGAAGAGGAGCTTACAGAAAAAATTGAATCGGTATTAAAAGAAAAAAGCTATGCAAAAGAGGATAAAGTAGAGATTATTGAAAAGAAATTAGATGAAATACTAGAAAAATTAAATAATATGTAATAAAAAAAGGGGGAAACCCCTTTTTTATTTACTAGGAAAGTATAAATTTATTCAGAAAATAAGGTACGCCGTTTTTTTAAATATGCGATTTTTCAAAACAAAATTTTTCAGAAGCCAAAAATTTAGAAAAATATTTATGCTTTACCAGATGAAGCGTAGCTTATTTTTCCATTGAGAAAAATTGAAAAATGAGGTATAATGCTTGTGCTAAATAAAATAATTTTTTTAATAGTAAAAATATAAAAACTGGAGGAAATTTTATGAAAAAAATTGGGATATTGTCATTAATAACATTGTTATTAATAGCAGGATGTGGAGAAACAAAACAAAAAAATCAAGAATCAAAACAATCAGTAACTAAAAAAGTAGAATCAAATATCAAAGTTGGAATTGAAAAAGGAAATAAAATACCTGATTTCAAAGTGATGAGATTAGATGGTGAAATTATTAATATGGAAGATTTAAAAGGAAAATATGTTTTATTAAATTTTTGGGCAACTTGGTGTCCACCATGTAGAAGAGAGATGCCATCAATACAAAAATTATATGATGATAATAGAAGTAATGATAAATTTGAAATTGTGGCTATATCAGTTGACCAAAAACAGGCTTTTGAAGTTCAAAAATTTGTGGATGACAATGGTTATTCTTTTCCAATTTATTATGATAAGGGTGGAGTATTATCAAGAAAATTTTTTATTAAATCAATACCAACCACTTTTCTTGTAAATAAAGATGGAATTATAGAAAATAAAGTGTTAGGTGGTTCTGATTGGTCAAAATTAAATGTACAATTATTAACAAAAGGTGTTAAATAATGGATGGGATGACAAATTTATCGCTATTATTAGTGTTTGGAGCAGGGATTGCGAGCTTTTTTTCTCCTTGTACTTTGCCATTAATTCCAGTTTATTTATCATATATAAGTGGGATTGGAGCGAAAGAATTAAATAATAAAAAAAGATTTAAAATATTTTTTCATACTTTATCATTTATTTTAGGATTTACAACTATATTTGTAATTATAGAAATTGGGGCTATATATTTCGCAAATATTTTTTCAAAGGTAATTAGTAATGATATTACATATAAAATAGCAGGAACTTTAGTAATAGTATTAGGAATTCATATGACTGGAATTTTTAAAATAAAACAAATTTCACAAGAAAAAAAATTGAATATCCGTATTAATCCTGGTAATTATTTTTCTTCATATGGATTGGGATTACTTTTTGCCTTAGGTTGGTCGCCATGCGTAGGACCTATTTTGGCTTCTGTTGTAATGTATGCTTCACAGTCGAAAACAATGAGTACAGGAGTTTTTTATCTCATAATATATTCTTTAGGAATGGGAATTCCATTTTTAATATTTGGATTTTTATTAGAGTATTTTATGAAATTTGTAGATAAAATAAATAAATATGGAAAAGTAGTAGAGATAGTTAGTGGATTAATATTAATTTTAATGGGATTAGTTCTATTTTTTAATAAATTAGGAGCAATATCTTCATTATAAAAAGGTGAGTCTTAATGGAAAGATATAAAAAATTATATATTAAATTGGAAGAAGCAAATATAAAAGGGCTAGGAGAAAAAACTATAGAGAAATTAAACAAAATTAAAGTAATTACAGTAAAAGATTTATTATATAATTTTCCAAGAGGATATGAAGATAGAAGAAATATAAAAAAAATATCTAATGTTAGAGTTGGAGAATTTGTTACTTTAAGAGGAATTATATTAACAGGAGAATTAATCAGAACTAGGAACAAAAAAGTTATTTATAAAATAAAATTAAGAGATGAATCAGGGATTATAGAAGTTTCTTGGTTTCAAATGCCATATTTGAAAAATAAGCTTATTCCTGGAAAAGAAATTTATGTTATTGGAGAAATAAAAAGAGATTATTATCTAAAAATGGTAAATCCAGAATATGAATATGTATCTGAAAAAGTAAAATATAAAGCTGAAATTTTACCGAATTATAGCTTGATAAGTGGATTAAGTCAGAAAATAATGAGAAAAATAATAAAAAATTGTATAGAAAAATATAAAGAATATATTTTAGAACTGATTCCAGATGAGATAATAAACAAATATAAGCTATTAAATAGAGATGAAGCAATTGCTTTAATCCATTTCCCTAAAAATAATAAAGATATTGAAATGTGCAAACATAGATTTGCAGTAGAAGAACTTTTAATGTTAGAATTTAAAATATTATATGGAAGATATAAATTGGAAAATGAAAATAACAGGAAATATTATCTATTAGATAAAAAAGATAAAGTTAAAGATTTTTTGAAAGAGTTAAATTTTGATTTAACAAATGCACAAAAGAGAGTAATAACTGACATTTATAAAGAGATTAAAAATGGGAAAATAGTAAATAGGTTAATTCAAGGAGATGTTGGTTCAGGGAAAACAATAGTTGCGATTATAATGTTACTGTATATGGCCGATAATGGATATCAAGGTGTATTTATGGCACCAACTGAAATTTTAGCAGAACAACATTATTTGGGAATGGTTGACAGATTAAATGAAATAGGAATTAGAATGGAGATTTTAACTGGTTCTATTAAAGGAAAACAAAAAGAAGAGATTTTAAATAAAATAAAATATGGATTAGTAGATATTGTGGTTGGAACTCATGCTTTAATTGAGGACAATGTAAAATTTAAAAAATTAGGGTTAATAGTTATTGATGAACAACATAAATTTGGAGTTATTCAAAGAAAAAGGCTTAGAGAAAAAGGAGTTCTTGCTAATTTGATAGTAATGAGTGCAACACCAATTCCAAGGTCATTAGCACTAAGTATATATGGCGATTTGGATGTGTCGATAATAGATGAACTTCCACCAGGCAGGCAAGCAATAAGAACTAAATGGATAAAAAATGGGAATGAAATAGAGCAGATGTATAAATTTATAAAAAGTAAATTAAGTGAAGGCAGGCAATGCTATATTGTGGCACCACTTATAGAAGAATCTGAAAAATTAAATTTACAATCTGCTGTTGAATTGTATGAAAAACTAAAAAATGGATATTTCAAAAAAAATAGTGTAAAAATTTTACATGGTAGAATGAAGAGAAATGAAAAAGAAGAAATAATGAGAGAATTTGTGAAAAATAGAATACAAATTTTAGTTTCTACAACTGTAATAGAAGTTGGAGTAAATGTTCCTAATGCTTCAATAATGGTTATTTCAAATTCTGAAAGATTTGGCTTAGCACAGCTACATCAACTTAGAGGAAGAGTAGGAAGAGGAGAGCATAAATCATATTGTTTTTTATTGTCAGATACAAAAAATGAAATTAGCAAAACACGATTAAAAATAATGGAAGAGAGTACCGATGGATTTAAAATAGCAGAAGAAGATTTGAAATTGAGGAAATCGGGAGAAATTTTTGGAACAAAACAAAGTGGAATAAGTGATTTGAGATTTGTAGATATAGTACATGATATTAAAACAATAAAGTTAGCAAGAGAAGAAGCTAAAAAATATTTATCAGAATCAAAAGGAAAAATTAACAATAAAATATTAAAATTTGAAATAGAAAAAAACATATAATTTATATAGGGAGGAATTTTAGTTATGTTTAAAAAGTTTTTTAAAGGGTCTAAAAAGAAAAATATGGTAGAGAAAAAAGAAGAGGTTAATAAAAAAGAGGAGTCAGAAAAATTTCAAAGTAATATAGAAAATAAAAAAGTAGAAAATGCTATAAAAGAGGAAAAAGTAGATATTTTAAAAGATGAAAGCTTAAAAGAAAAAATTGAAGAAGTAAAGAAAGAAGAAGTAAAGAAAGAAGAATTGGAAGAGAAAAAAACTGAAAAAAAAGGCTTTTTTACTAGCTTAAAAGAAAAATTAACAAAAAGTAGAGAAGGATTATTTGGAAAATTAAAAAATTTCTTTTCTGGAAGGTCAGTAATAGATGATGAAATGTATGAAGATTTGGAAGAACTATTGATTCAATCAGATATTGGATTTGATATGACACTTAAAATAGTAGAAAATTTAGAAAAAGAAGTTAAAACAAGAGGAATAAAAGAAGCAGAAAAAGTATATGATGTGTTAAAAGATGTATTAGAAAGATTTTTAATTAGAGAAAATAATAAAATAGAGTTAAAAGAAGACAGATTAAATATAATACTTGTTGTTGGAGTAAATGGAGTAGGAAAAACAACTACAATAGGAAAAATGATATCAAAATTTAAATCTGAAGGGAAAAAAGTTATAATTGGAGCAGCTGATACATTTAGAGCAGCAGCGATAGAACAATTAGAGGAGTGGGCGATTCGTTCAGAGGTGGATATAGTAAAGCATTCTCAAGGAGCTGATCCTGGAGCAGTTGTATTTGACACGCTAAAGGCAGCTAAAAGCAGAAACATGGATGTGGCTATAATAGATACAGCAGGAAGACTTCATAATAAAAAGAATTTAATGGATGAATTGTCTAAAATTAATAAAATAATAAAAAAAGAAATTGGAGAAAACGAACCATATGAAACTCTATTAGTAATTGATGGAACAACTGGACAAAATGGATTAACCCAAGCAAGGGTATTTAATGAAGTTACTAAATTAACAGGATTTGTAATAACAAAATTGGATGGGACTGCGAAAGGTGGAATAATATTTGCAATATCTGAAGAATTAAAAAAACCAGTTAAATTTATAGGAGTTGGAGAAGGTATTGAAGATCTAAGAGAATTTGATGCAGATGAATTTATAAACGCTATTTTTGAATAAGAGGAGATATTATGAAAAATCTTCAAGGGAAAAATATAAAATTATATAAAATGTTAAAAGAACTAGATAATAGCTGTGAAGAAGTCGAAGTTATATCCACAAAAAATGGTGAATATACAGCTAAATTAAATGGGAAATTTCTTCATAGTAAATATAACCCATATAAGGAAGCAGAAAAAGTAATTTCAAATTATTCTATTAAAGAGAAAAAAGTAGTTACACTATTTGGAATTGGATTTGGATATTATTTAGAAGAGATATTAAAACATATAAAATCTGATACTAAAATATTTATTATAGAAGAGAATTTATGTTTATTAAAAAAGCTTTTTGAAATAAGAAATTTTGATAAGATGTTATTAAATGAAAATATATTTATATATCATACTTCACAAAAATTTGAATTTATATACAAGCTGGAAGAAAATTTAAAAGTTGGATTTGCGTTAGACTACGAGGTTATAGTTCATAAAGTGGAGTCTGAATTTTATTCAAAAGAATATAATGAGTTTATATCTGAAATGAAAAATAGTTTAAGTAATAATTTAGTGAATACAGCTACTATTTTTGAATTTTCTAAAATGTGGCAGAAAAATAGATTTATGAATTTAAAAAACTTTGCAAAATCTATACCTGCAATATCTCTTTTTAATGAACTTAAAAATATGCCAGCAGTAATTGTGGCTGCAGGACCTTCATTAGATAAAAATATTATGTATTTGAAATGGATAAAAAATAAAGCGTTAATAATCGCAGTAGGAACAGTATTGAAAAAACTTTTAGCAGAAGGAATTGAGCCTGATATAATTGTTTCAGTAGATGGTGGAGAACCAAATTGGGAACATTTTAGTAGAATAGATTATGAAGAGATACCATTAGCATATGAGCCAATGTTAAATCCTAAAATTTCTTCTAAACATAAAGGAATAAAAGTAGGGTTTGTTACCCAAGATGTGGTGAGTGCTTGGGCAGAAAAAATATTAGGGGAAATGGGATTTGTAAAAAGTGGAGGAACAGTTGCAATTTCATCATATGATTTTGCAATAAAACTTGGTTGTAATCCAATAATTTTATTAGGGCAAGATTTGGCTTATAGTGGTGGAAAATCACATGTATCTTCTACAGTATATGAAAATGATGAAGTGAAAGAAGAGAGCGAAGACATTCATCAAATGGAAGTTTTAGATATATTTAATGAAAAAATTTTAACAGATAGAAAATTTTTTACATTTAAGCAATATTTTGAAAGATTTATTGCAGGGGATAAAGCTGGAAATAATATGTTAAAAATTATTGATGCAACTGAAGGAGGAGCAAAAATATCAGGGACTGAAATAATGACATTAAAAGATGTATATTTCAAATATATAGCTGATAAAAATATAGATTTTAGAAAAATTTTAGAATCAAAAATAGATACTATTGATTTTAATGAGAGATTAAAAAAGATAGAAGATGGAAAAAAAGATTTAAAAAGCAAATTGATAAAATTTTTAAAAATTGTAGAAAAGGGGATAAAAGTAATAAATAAATTACAAAAAAATCCGAACAAAGTTTTTTCAGATAAATTAGATAAAATAGATATAGAATTAAAAAAAGAGTTAGAAGTTTCTTTTTTTATAACATATATTACTCAACCAATAATATCAACAGTTATAAAAGAAAAGGTTAATAATAAGGATTTGAACGATATATTAAAATCAAATTTAAAATTATATAAAGGGATTAAAGAGGCAGTTGAATATACTTTGGAGTGTTTGGGGGAAGAATAATGAATGAAAAGATATTAGTTGTAGATGATGAGCCATACATTAGGAAAATTCTAAAATATACTTTAGATAAATCAGGCTACATGGTTGAAGAATGTGAAGATGTATATGAGGCAGAAGAACTTTTAAAATCTAAAAATTATGATTTAATTTTAACAGATTTGATGATGCCAATAAAAAGTGGCTTAGATTTAGTTAGATTTGTAAGAAGTGAACTAAAATTAGATAAACAAAAAATTATAATATTATCAGCTAAAGGGATGGAAAACGATATTAAATTAGCTAAAGAATTAGAGGTGAGTTATTACATAATGAAACCTTTTGAAGTGGGAAGAATAATAAAAAAAATACGAATGGTTTTAGATGGAGAGATATAATGATATATTTAAATGGAAAGATTGAAGAAGAATCCAAAATATTAAAAGCTATTGAATATGGGTATGGGTTATTTGAAACAATAGGTGGCAAAGGAGAAAAATTATATTTTTTTGAAGAACATTTTAATAGATTGAAGAATGGAATTAATAGAATAGGGTTAAATTTGAAATATGATATTGAATATCTGTATAATATAGTCGAAGATTTGATTATGTTAGAAAATATAGAAAAAGATGAAGAATTTAAAGTTAAGGTTATTGTAGCAGAAGATCTATTTTACGTTTCTTTAAATAAAATTAAACTTAGAGAAGAAAAAAATGGTATTAAAGTTGGATTAATTAAAAGTTATTTTCAAAATGAATTGGGATTTTTGAAAAGTTTAAACTATATGAATAATATTTTGGCTAGAAAAGAGTTGAAAAAAAACAGTTATTATGAAGGTGTTTTTATTAATAGAAATCGACATATAACAGAAGGTACAATTAGCAATATATTTTTCATAAAAGAAGATAAAATTTTTACACCTAGCTTAGATTTAAATATATTAAATGGAATAATTAGAAGCAAAATTATTGAAATATCCAAATTAAATAATATTAAAATTGAAGAAGGGCATTATTATTATGATGAATTATTAGAGGCAGATTCGATATTTTTTACTAATTCTTTAATGAAAAATGGTTTGTTATGGGTTAAAGAGATAGATAATAAATTAAAGCAAAAACATGAGTTTATAACTAAAATTGAAAATGAATATAAAAAAATATTGCAAAAATGAAAGAGGTGTTTAAAATAAGTCTGAAAATAACTTTAAAGTCGAAAGTTATAATTATATATATTATAATTATAATAGCTTTTATTGTAGCAATTTATCAACTTTCGATGATACAAATTTTTAACAATAAATTTTGGAAAAAAGAGGCTTATAACCAATATTATCAAAACGGAACTCCAATTGGGCATAGAGGGAAAATAGAAACATTAAATGGAGAAGAAATTGCATATGATATACCAATGTATCAAATTATATTGGATCCAACACAAATAGAAAATGGGAAAGAAGAAAAAGCCTCAGCTATTTTGTCTGAAAATTTAAAATTAGATAAAAAGCAAATCTTAAGAACTATATTAGATAAAAAAAGTAAAAAAAGTAAATATTATAAAGTTGGAAAATCAATTTCTGTAGAAACAGAATCAAAAATAAAAAAATTATTTATTAAAAATAAAATAAATGGATTTTTTGTAGGAGAAGATACAAAAAGAATATATCCAAATTTTTATATTTTTAATAGCATAACTGGATTTGTAGGCGGGGATAAAAAAGGAAAATATGGAATAGAAAAAATGTTTGATAAAAGATTAAAAGGAGCAAAAGGATTTTCAAGAGTATCTAAATTTAAAGAAAAATATAGTTTATCTTTTGGCGGAAAAGAGGAGTTTATAAGTCCAAAAGATGGACAGACAATAGTTTTAACAATTGATTATACAATGCAGCATATTTTATATGAAGAGATGTATAAAATGTTTGAAGAAACAAAATCAAATTGGGCGGCAGGGGTTATTGTAGAAGCTAATACAGGAAAAATATTAGCAATGGTGTCTTTACCAGCAACAGACAATAAAGTATATATAAAAAATAATGTGATATATAATACTTATGAGCCAGGGTCAGTTTTTAAACCATTAATAATGGGAGCAGCATTAGATGAAGGGATTGTTAAACCAGATGATATATTTTACTGTCCTGGTAAAATAAAAGTTTATGATCGTACAATTAAAGATCATGATAATTCAACAATAGGATATCTTACATTAAAAAAGATTATATCTAAATCTAGTAATGTAGGAATGGTTCAGATTGGCGAAAGATTTAGCAAAACCTCTTTTAATAATTGGCTACATAGGTATGGATTTGGTGCTCCAACAGGAATAAAATTATTCAAAGAAAGTTCATTGAAAATAGGAAATCCTAAAAAATGGAGTGGAGTAAAAATACCTACTATGAGTTTTGGGCAAGGGATTGCAGTTACTCCAATACAATTAGCAATGGCACTTACATCTGTTGTAAATGGTGGTATATTATATAAGCCCAGAATAGTAGAGCGAATAGAAGATGGAGATATTATTTTTGATAATAATAAACCAGAAATAAGAAACAGAACTATTTCAAAAGAAACATCTGAATTAATAAAAACATATTTAAGAGATGTAGTAGAAAATGGGACTGGAAAAAATGCTAAAATAGAAGGATATGATATTGGTGGAAAAACAGGTACATCTCAAAAAGCTGAAAATGGAAAATATGGTAAAGGAAAGTATACAGCATCTTTTGTAGGAGTATTACCATTAAAAAAACCTAAATATGTAGCTTTAGTTGTTTATGATGAACCAAAAGGTAAAAAAATATATGGTGGGCAAATAGCAGCCCCTGTTATAAAAAACGTATTTGAAAGAATAGCTAAATATAAAGATATTTTACCAAATAATTTAGAAACTAAAACAGTTATACTAAACGGAGAGACAGCAATTGAAAATAGTGAGATAAAAGCAGACAATAGTAATATAAAGAATTATATGCCAAATTTAATTGGTAAAACTAAAAGAGAAGCTTTAGGTGAAATAAGTAATATAACTCAAAATGTAGAAATAGAAGGAGAAGGAAAAATAACTTTTCAGAGTCCTAAACCAGGAACACCTAAAAATAAAATTGATAAGGTTTACTTGAAATTTCAGGAAAAATAATTAACTGAAAGTTATATAGGAATGGCTTAAAAATAACATTCCCATTTTGTTTTAAAATACGCAATGTTTTAGGAATGATTTAAAAACAACCTTTTTATTTTGTTTTAAAATACGCAATGGTTCAAGCGTTTTTATAACAAAAGATATAAAATTATTTTTAAACATTCTTTAAGCGTTTTTATAAAAAAATATGAGAACATTATTTTTTAAACGTTCCATAGTAAAAAAACTTTTAAATTAGAAATAATTGTGATATAATTAATTATGAATATCTTAAAAAGAATCTTCCTATTTTGTTATAAAATATGCAAATAATTAGCTGTTTTTATAAAAAAATATGAGAAACCTATTTTTGTTACTTAGGAGATAATAAAATAATGAAAGAATTAGGAATATATGATTTAAATATAGTAGAATTTTATAAAAAAAACATAAAATCTTTTAATAAAGAATTTGTGATATTAGATTCTCCAAGTGCAGATAAATTGTCAAATTTTTCTTATATAGTTGGTGAATTTAAAAGTAAAATAATAATAAAAGATAACAAAATATTTGTTGATAATATAGAAATAATTGAAGGAGATATATTTGATGTTTTGAGAAAAATAAAATCAGAAAATATGAACTGTGTAGAAAACATAGAGTTTTTAAATAATGTTTTTACAGGTGGATATATATCTATTATTTCTTATGAATTTAATAAATATATAGAGGATATAGATATAACTACAATAGATGATCTGAAATTACCAGATGCTATTTTTGTAATACCACAGTTAATTATTATAAGAGATGAAAAGAAAAATAAATTTTATGAAATAAATTTTACAAAAGAAAAATTCGATTGGGATTTTAATTTTAAGAACAAAAAAAAATTAAAAACAGAATTAGAAGATATTGATTATAAAAAATTAAAAAGCTATAATGTCAATATGGAAAAAAATAAATTTTATAATATTGTAAAAAAAGCGAAAGAGTATATTAAGGCAGGCGATATATTTCAAGTAAATTTGAGTCAAAGATTTTCTTGTGATATAGAGTCAAAAGATCAATTTAAATTATATGAGATTTTAAGAGATATAAATCCATCACCTTTTGCTTCATTTGCAAAATTTAAAGAGTTTACATTGATAAGTCAATCACCAGAAAGATTAATTAGTTTAAATGGTGATAAAGTAGAAACTAGGCCAATTGCAGGCACAAGAAGAAAAGAAGATAATACAGAAGCAATAATGGAATCGGAATTAATAATGAGTGAAAAAGAGAGAGCAGAACATATTATGCTTGTAGATTTAGAAAGAAATGATATAGGTAGAGTCTGTGAATATGGAACTGTTAAAGTTGATGAATTAATGGAAATTGAAAAATATTCACATGTAATGCATATTGTTTCTAATGTTATAGGTAAATTAAATAAAAAATATGATGAATTTGATTTGTTAAAGGCAGTTTTTCCAGGAGGGACAATTACAGGAGCTCCTAAAATAAGATGTATGGAAATAATAAATGAATTAGAGCCAACAAGAAGGAGTTTTTATACAGGAAGTATTGGCTATATAGGGTTTAATAAAATTATGGATTTAAATATAATAATTAGAAGCTTTATTAAGAAAAATAAAAAT
The DNA here is from genome assembly GCF_030295325.1 of Haliovirga abyssi. Classification (GTDB taxonomy): domain Bacteria; phylum Fusobacteriota; class Fusobacteriia; order Fusobacteriales; family Haliovirgaceae; genus Haliovirga; species Haliovirga abyssi. The sequence continues at coordinate 974,451 of NZ_AP027059.1, forward strand.
ATCTTTTTTCAAGTAGGCGCAGGGATAGTATATGACTCTATTCCAGAGAGGGAATATAAAGAAACAATAAATAAAGCAAGAGCAATGATTGTATCATTTGAAACGTTAATAAACCAAAATAAAATAAGAGGTGATGAAGAATGATGGCAAAAGGGAAAATTTTTTATTTAGATGATGAACCTGAGCTTTTGGAATTTGTAGAATTTGTATTAAAAAGATATAAATATGATGTAATAGTAAAAGAAAAATGGGATGATAAATATTTAGATGAATTAGAAGATGTAGATATGATAATATTAGATATAATGTTTCCAGAAGGGCAACCTGATGGCTATGAAGTATGTAGAAGAATAAAAGGAATTGAAAAATTAGGGAATATACCAATTTATATGTTTTCAGCAAAAGCATTTTCTGAAGATAAAGAAGAAGCTTTAGAAAATGGTGCAGATGGTTTTATAGAAAAACCTGTTCCAATAGATAATTTAGTTAAGTTAGTCGAAAAAGTTGTAGAGGAGAAAAAGAAAAATGATTTTATTGATTGATAATTATGATTCTTTTACTTACAATATAGTACAATATTTGGGAATGTTAGGAGAAGATGTAAAAGTATATAGAAATGATAAAATATCTATTGAAGAAATAGAAAAAATAAAACCAGAAGCAATAGTAATATCGCCTGGACCTTGTACTCCAAATGAAGCAGGAATATCATTAGAAGTTGTAAAACAATTAAAAGGAAAATATCCAATTTTTGGAGTATGTCTTGGGCATCAAACGATTGGCCAAGCTTTTGGTGCAGAAATAATTAGAGCATCGAGAATAATGCATGGTAAAATTTCAAAAATAAATCATTTAGATAAAGGTGTTTTTAATGGTTTGAAAAATCCAATTGAGGCTACTAGATATCATTCTTTAATTATAAAAAATGGAACTTTACCTGATGAAGTAGAAGTTACTGCATGGACTAAAGAAGATGAAATAATGGCAATAAAACATAAAAAATATTTAATAGAAGGAGTTCAATTTCATCCAGAATCTATTTTAACTGAGGATGGATTAAAAATGTTAGAGAACTTCATGAAGGAAGTTAGAAAATAGATGAGATATTATTCACTTTATGTTAGCGATACAAAGACTACTTATTTTACATATGGAGATAAAAATAATGAATTTGAAGTTGGGGAATGGGTTTTTGTAAATTTTAGAAATAAGAAAAAGGCAGCATTAATATTATTTGAAGAGGAAGAAAGAGAATTTAAATTTAAAGTAAAAAATATTATAGAAAAAATACCTGATGAAATAAAAATTGATTCTAAAATGATAGAACTTTTCTTATGGATTAGTGATTATTATTTAACAGAATTTGGAGAGGTATTAACAGCAGCAATACCTAAAAATGTAAAGATAAAATATAGATATAAATATTTTTATAATGCTAGCAACAGACTTTTTGAAATGCCATTAGAAACAGAAAAACAGGCTTTTATAGATTATATAAAAAAAAGAGGAAATGCAGCAAAATCTACACTTATTTCAAAATTTGGCAAAAAATTATTAGATGAATTTGAAAAGAAAAACATGGTAACTTTAAAAAAAGAAGTTTTAAATAAAAATAATAATTTTTATGATAAAAGTGAATATAGTATAAAAATAAATAAAACATCTGATTTGACAAATGAACAGAAAAATGCTAAATATAAAATCTCTAGTTCTAATAAAAAGTATTTTTTATTAAAAGGGATAACAGGTTCAGGTAAAACGGAAATATATATTAAGTTAATACAAGAAGCTTTAGAAAATGGAGATGGAGCTATATTTCTTATACCTGAAATCTCTTTGACACCTCAAATGACAGAGAGATTAAAGAGAAGTTTTGAAGATAAAATAGCTATTTTACATAGTAGATTATCTGATATGGAAAGAGGAAAAGAATGGAGAGATATATATTTAGGAAATAAAAGAGTAGTTGTTGGAGTACGTTCAGCAATTTTTTCCCCAATAAAAAATTTAAAATATATAATAGTGGATGAAGAACATGAAACTACATATAAACAGGAATCAGAACCTAGATATAATGCAAAGTATGTAGCTATAAAAAGAGCAGAACTAGAAGGGTGTAAAGTAATATTTGGAAGTGCAACACCATCAATAGAAAGTTATTATTTTGCAAAAACAGGAGTTTTCGAATTAATAGAATTAAAAAATAGATATAATAATGCGAAATTACCTAAAATTGAGATAGTGGATATGAAAGATGAAAAGCAGGATAATTTTAGTGAAAAATTATTACAAGAGATATCTAAAAGGCTAAGAAAAAAAGAGCAAGTATTAATATTTTTAAATAGAAAAGGGTATTCAAATTTTATTCAATGTAAAGAGTGTGGACATGTTGAAACTTGTGAGGATTGTTCTGTATCATTATCATATCATAAAAAAGAAAATAAACTAAAGTGCAATTACTGTGGGAAAGAGCAAGTTTTTTTAGGTAGTTGTAGCAAGTGCGGAAGTAAAAAATTAAAATATTATGGGAAGGGTACTGAGAAATTAGAATACGATTTAAAAGAGTATTTTAAAGATGTAAATATATTAAGAGTTGATTCTGAAACAGTAAAAGAAAAAGGAAGCTATGAAAGAATATATAAAGATTTTTTAGATGGAAAATATGAAATTTTATTAGGAACTCAAATTATAGCAAAGGGATTTCATTTTCCAAATATTACATTAGTTGGAATAGTGTCAGCGGATTCTACTTTGAATTTTCCAGATTTTAGAGCAGGAGAAAGGACATTTCAATTAATAGTGCAATCATCAGGAAGAGCTGGAAGAGGCAAAAAGGATGGAGAAGTATTAATACAAACATACATACCTGAACATTATGTTATACAAAAATCTTTAACAGTAGATTATGATGGATTTTATGAAGAGGAGATTAATTTAAGAAAAGAATTAGAGTATCCACCTTTTGGTAAGATTATAAATATAATAATATCATCTGTTGAAGAATCAGAACTATTTGAAAAAGCAAACGAATTTTATAACTTAATTAAAAATAGCGAACTTGAAATATATGGACCATTTGAAGCACCTATTTACAAAATTAAAAATAGATATAGATATCAAATTTTTATAAAAGGTGAAAGAAAAGAGATAAATAATTTAAAAAAGCAATTAAAAAAAGAGTATAATAAATTTAAAATAAAAAATAAAAATGTTAGGATTACAATTGATGTAGATCCAGTTAATATGGCTTAGGAGGAAAAAATGATTTTAGAGATAAAAAAATATGGAGACCCAGTATTAAGGAAAAAATCTATTGAAGTAGAAAAAATAGATGAGAATTTGAAACAACTGTTAAAAGATATGATAGAAACAATGTATGATGCACCAGGAGTGGGGTTAGCAGCTCCTCAAATTGGAATAAATAAAAAAGTTGTAATAATAGATACTGATGGAAAATTAAGAAAAATAATAAATCCTGTAATTCTTGAAAGATTTGGAGAGGAAGAGATTGCAGAAGAAGGATGTTTAAGTATTCCAAATATATATGAAAAAGTAAAGAGACCATCAAAGGTAAAAGTTAAATATTTGAATGAAGATGGATTAGAAGTAACAGAAGAAGCTGACGGACTTTTAGCTAGAGCATTTCAACATGAAATTGACCATTTAGACGGAGTACTTTTTGTAGATAAAGTTTCAAATATCAGGAAAAGATTAATAAGTAATAAATTAGCTAAATTAAAAAGAGAAGCGTTAAAAGCATTAGCAAAGGAGAAATAAAATGAGAGTAGTTTTTATGGGAACACCTGAATTTGCAGTAGATTCGCTAAGAGGAGTATATGAGAAATATAATGTTGTTGCTGTTTTTACACAACCAGACAAACCAAATTCACGAGGTAAAAAAATAAGATTTTTACCAGTAAAGCAGTTTGCATTAGATAATGAAATACCAATTTATCAGCCTAAAAGCGTTAAATCAGAAGAAACATTAGAAATATTAAAAGAGTTGGCACCAGATATAATTGTTGTAGTTGCATATGGGAAAATATTACCAAATTCTATAATAGATATGCCAAAATATGGAGTTATTAATGTGCATGGGTCATTATTGCCTAAATATAGAGGAGCATCTCCAATTCATCATGCGATAATTAATGGAGAAGAAAAAACTGGTGTTACAATTATGTATATAGCAGAAGAATTAGATGCTGGAGATATGATTTTGAAAAAAGAGCTAAAAATAGAAGAAGATGACACTCTTGAAACTATACATGATAAATTAAAAGTGGTAGGTAAAGAAGCTTTGTTAGAAGCAATGGAGTTAATAGAACAAGGGAAAGTAAAGCAAGAAGAACAAGATCATAGTAGTGCTACTTTTACAAAGCCAATAAAAAAAGAGGAAGCAAAAATTAATTGGAATGATACAAAAGAGAATATTTATAATTTTGTAAGAGGATTAAATCCATTTCCAACAGCATATACTGTTTCAAACGGTAAAAGATATAAAATATATGAAGTTGAAAAAATAGAAAAAAATTATAATGGAGTTTGTGGAGAAGTAGTAGAAATTGATAAGAATAAAGGGGCAATAATAAAATCGAATAATGGAGCAATTTTATTAAAAAAAATAAGGCCAGAAAATAAAAAAATTATTACTGGTAAAGATTTAATTAATGGTAATTTTGTAAAATTAGGAGATATTTTTAGTTGGGAGGAGAAAATATGAAGCAAGAAAAAATTTCACCAAGAGTCATAGAACGTTTAACAAAATATTTAAGATGTTTGGAAAATCTAAATCCAGAAGATTATATTTCTTCAGAAGGTTTGGCAGAAAAAATGGGATTTACTGCTGCACAAGTGAGAAAAGATTTATCAAATTTTGGGGAATTTGGTATAAGAGGAAAAGGATATAATATTAGAAAATTACATAGTGATATAGAAAAAATATTAGGAGTGAATAAAACTAATAATATTATATTGGTTGGAGTAGGTAGATTAGGAACAGCTCTTTTATCTGAGCCTGAATTTACAAAAGAAAGTTTTAATATTGCAGGGCTATTTGACAAAGATGAGAAAAAAATAGGCACAGAAATTATGGGGAAAAAAATAAGAGACTTAAAAGAGATAGAACACTTTACTTCTAGTAAAGAAGATATTGCAATGGCAATAATTACAGTACCTAAAATGGCAGCACAGGAAGTTTGTGATGTTTTGGTTAAAGCAGGAATAAAAGCAATATTAAATTTCGTACCAGTAAAGTTAGATATTCCTGAAGGAGTAGTTATAGAAAATATAGACTTATATGGGAAACTTCAAGAACTAAATTACTGGAAAGAAAGAAAATTAAAATAGGAGGTAAACGTGTATCAATTAATTGACGGGAAAAAGATTTCATCTGAAATAAAAGATGAAATAAAAACGGAAGTATCAGAATTAAAAGAAAAAATGGGAGCTGTTCCTGGACTTGCAGTAATTTTAGTAGGTGATAATTCAGCTTCGCAAGTTTATGTTAATTCAAAAGAAAGAGCATGTAAAGCATTAGGTTTTCATTCTGAAAAATATGAACTAAGTGCAGATACAACAGAGGAAGAACTTTTAAAATTAATTGATGAATTAAATGAAAAATCTGAAATTAATGGAATTTTAGTTCAATTACCAGTGCCAAAACAAATTGATACTAAAAAAGTTCTAAACAGAATATCAGCAGAAAAAGATGTAGATGGATTTCATCCTTTGAATGTTGGAAAATTAGCAGTAGGAGATGAGAGTGCCTTTTATTCATGTACTCCATACGGAATTATAGAAATGCTAAAAAGGAGCAACATTGAAATTGAAGGAAAAGAAGCAGTTATAGTTGGAAGAAGTAATATTGTAGGGAAACCTATGGCTTTATTATTATTGCAAGAAAATGCAACAGTAACAGTGGCGCATAGTAGAACGAAAGATTTGGCTAGTGTGGTAAAAAGAGCGGATATTATTATAGCAGCTGTAGGAAGAGCTAAATTGATAACAGAAGATATGGTTAAAGATGGAGCTGTTATAATTGATGTAGGGATGAATAGAGTAGATGGGAAATTATGTGGAGATGTAGATTTTGAAAATGTAAAAGATAAATGTAGTTATATAACACCTGTTCCAGGTGGAGTTGGGCCTATGACAATAGCTATGCTTATGAAAAACACATTAATTTCATTTAAAAGAAGTAAAAAAATATAAAAGTTATAATATGGAAGTCTTTCTAAAATTTTAGGAAGGCTTTTTTATTTAGTAGGAAAGTATAAATTTATTCAAAAAAGAAATTATGCTATTATTCTAAATAATTTACCCTGTATACTGGGATAAATTTACTTGTAAAGCCAGTATAAATATGATATAATTGATAAAATATTATACTATAAACGAGGTTAGGATTTTATATCTAATCACGATAAAAAAGAGGGTGGAGATTAATGAAAAGCAAATTTAACGAATATGTTTATAAATTTAGACAAATGAACAGAAATATTTCTCCAATAGCTAAATATGTATATGGCGGATTAATTATATTAATTTTTATTGCACTATTTAAAAAAGTCATATTAAATCCAGGTATTATAATTATGATAATAGCAATGTATTTTGCAATTGTTTTGCATGAAGTTGCTCATGGATATGTGGCATTTTTAAATGGAGATCCAACTGCTAAAATATTTGGGAGATTAACTTTAAATCCTGTAAAACATATAGATCCAATTGGTATTACTATACCAATGATATTAATTTTTATGGGTTCGCCATTTGTAATAGGATGGGCAAAACCTGTGCCAATAAATTATTCTATGCTAAAAAATAAAAAAATAGGACTGTTTACAGTTGCTATAGCTGGAGTAACAGTTAATTTTATTAATGTTATAATATCAACATTAATTTTGAAAATATTTTTTTCGCAACAGGTTATTTATTCAATTTATATTAGCTTAATGCAAGGAATGAGTATAAATATATTTAATATACAAAATGGATTAGCTCTGTTTTTTATATATTTTATATTTATAAATATGGCTTTAGGTATATTTAATTTAATACCTATACCGCCATTAGATGGTTCTAGAATTTTAGAGGTGTTTGTAAATAAAAAAGGGAAACAACTTCTTAATTCTATGGAAAAATATGGAATGATAATACTTGTAGTGCTTTTATATTTAAATGTAATACAAATGATTATAGAACCTATATTTAATTTTTTCTTAAAAATTATATTTTCTATATTATAAAACATTGTAAAAAAATATTGAAAAATAAAAAATAAGAGGTGAGAATATGGATATAAAAATGGGAATAAAAAAAGTTACCTCTAGGGAAGATCTTACAAGAGAAGAAATGATTGATGTTATGAATGAAATAATGGAAGGAAAAGCAACAGATGCACAGATTGCTGGCTTTTTAATTGCTTTGAAAATGAAAGGTGAAACAATTGAGGAGATAACAGGAGCAGCAACTGTTATGAGAGAAAAATCTTTAAAAATTTATCCTGAAAAAGAAATTTTATTAGATACTTGTGGAACTGGTGGAGATAATTTAGGAACAATTAATATATCTACTGCAGTTGCATTTGTAGCAGCAGCGGCGGGAATTAGCGTAGCAAAACATGGTAATAGATCAGTATCTTCTAAAAGTGGAAGTGCAGATGTATTAGAAGCATTAGGAGTAAATCTTTCTATTACACCAGAAAAAGTAGAAGAATCAATTAAAAAAGTTGGAATAGGATTTTTATTTGCATTAACTCATCATAAATCAATGAAATATGCTATTGGACCAAGAAGACAATTAGGTGTAAGGACTATTTTTAATGTTTTAGGACCATTAACAAATCCTGCAAATGCAGAATATCAATTAATGGGAGTATATTCAAAAGATTTAGTAGAACCTATTGCTAATGTACTTAATAATTTAGGTATAAAAAGAGCAATGGTTGTACATGGAGAAGATGGATTAGATGAAATAACAACAACAGGAAAAACTTTTGTTGGAGAAGTTAATAATGGAGAAGTGAAAACATATAGTATTAATATTGAAGATTATTTTGAAAAAAATAGTGTTGAAGATCTAAAAGGTGAAGATGCAAAATATAATGGAGAAGTTATAAAAAATATATTGTCTGGAAAAGAAAAAGGGGCAAAAAGAAATATTATTATAATAAATAGTGCAGCTGTACTATTTATTACTGGTTTGGTAAATGATTTGAAAAGTGGAATAAAAAAAGCAGAAGAGATTTTAGATTCTGGTAAAGCATTAAATAAACTTAATGAATATGTGAAATTTACTAATAGTTAATAGAAGGGGTAATCCCCTTCTATTTTTTGAGTAAAGCATAAGTTTGTTTAGAAAATAAAAAACAAAAAATAAATAATAAAAATTAATAGAGGAGGTTTTTAAATGTATGTTTTAAAAAATGGATTTGTAGTAGATTCGGAAAATGGATTGTATGGTAAAATGGATATCTTAATTAAAAATGGAGAGATAGTAGAAATAGGAGAAAATATTTCTATTAATAATGCGAAAGAGATAAAAATATATGATTTATCAGGTAAAACAGTTTTTCCTGGATTTATAGATATGCATGTACATTTAAGAGAACCTGGAAGAGAAGATAAGGAAACAATTGAAACTGGATTAAAAGCAGCAGTTGCAGGAGGTTTTGTAGGAGTTGCACCTATGCCAAATACAAATCCAATCTGTGATAATAAAGTAGTTGTGGATTATATATTAAATCAAGCTAAAGAATTAAAATTGGCAGAAATTTATCCAATAGGAGCAATAACAAAAGGAGAAAAAGGGGAAGAATTAGCTAAAATTGGAGAAATGTTTGAAAGTGGAATAGTTGCTGTATCTGATGATGGACATCCAGTTACAAATTCTATGTTGACAAGAAGAGCTTTTCAATATATAAAGCAATTTGATATTCCTTTGATATCACATTCAGAAGATGTATATATATCAAAAGATGGGGTAATGAATGAGGGAGAATATTCTATAAAACTTGGATTAAAAGGGATTCCAAATTCAGCAGAGGAAATAATGGTTGATAGAGATATAATTTTATGTGAGGCGGAAAATTCAAGATTACATATTGCACATGCTTCTACAAATGGATCATTAAGAATGGTAAAGGAAGCAAAACTAAGAGGTGTTAATGTAACGGTAGAAGTAACACCACACCATTTTACATTAACAGATGAAGAAGTAGAAAAACAAGATTATAGTACAGATACAAAAGTAAATCCGCCACTTAGAAATAAAAAAGATAGAGATGCAATTATAGAGTATATAAGAGATGGGATAGTTGATGTAATAGCAACTGATCATGCACCACATACAAAAGTTGATAAAAACGTAGAATATGATTTTGCTCCTTTTGGAATATCGGGAATAGAAACTGCAGTAGGATTAGTAGTAACAGAACTTTTGAAAAAGGATGTTATTGATTTGAATAGAATGGCAGAACTTTTATCAATTAATCCAAGAAAGATTTTAAAAATAAAGGGTGGCATAAAAAAAGGAAATTTAGCAAAATTGAGTATAATAGATATAGATAAAAAATGGATTGTAAACAAAAATGAATTTTATTCAAAAGGAATTAATACTCCGTTTAATGAGATGGAACTTTATGGTAAGCCATATATGACAATAGTTAATGGAAATATTGTTATGAAAAATGGAGAGATTTTAGGATAAATGGTTATTGAAATTTTAAATATAATAGGAGTAATAGTGTTTTCAATATCTGGTGCATTAAAAGGATTAAAGTACAATTTAGATATTTTAGGAGTGGTTGTTCTTGGGACAATAACTGCTATTGGCGGAGGTATATTAAGAGATTTGTTATTAAATGATATGCCAATGGTATTAAAAAATGAAACAGATATGTATTTTGCAATAGTTGTAGCAATACTAACATATATTGGTGGGAGAAGAGTAGAAAATTACTCTAAGATAATTAAGGTATTTGATGCAGCAGGACTTGCAGTTTTTACAATAATAGGTGCAGCACGAGGAATGGATAAAGGACTTGGGGTACTTGGAATAGTAATAATGGGAACTTTAACAGGAGTTGCTGGTGGAGTCACTAGAGATCTATTGGTAAGGGAAATACCATTTGTGTTAAAAGAAGAAGTGTATGCTTTGTTTTGTATTTTAGGGTCAGCATTTTATTTTTATAGTGTAAAGTACGATTTTTTAAGTAAAAATATGACAATGTATATTATTATATTTGGAATATTTTTAGGAAGAATAGTTGCTGTAAAGTATGATTTGCATTTGCCTAAATATAAAGGGCATTAGTTGGGGAAATTAGAAAAGTTAAAAGAAAAAAGAAAAGAAAAAAATTTGCCACCAATTTACACTAATTTACACTAATTTAAGATAGAAGGCAAAAACATAAAAACATAAAAACATATTAGATTAAAAGAATTTGCAATTAATTAATAAAAATTTTTAATATATTTAGGAGGTATTAGATGAAAGCAATTTTATATTTTGAAGATGGGACCTATTTAATGGGAGAAAGTTTTGGAGCAGAAGGAGAAATAATCGGAGAGGTGGTTTTTAATACTTCAATGACTGGTTATCAAGAAATTTTAACTGATCCATCTTATAGGGGTCAATTGGTAACAATGACTTGTCCTGAAATTGGAAATTATGGGGTAAATTCTGAGGATGTAGAATCAGAAAAAGTACAAGCAGCAGGGTTTATTGTAAAAAATTATAATGAAGAATATTCAAATTTTAGAGGTGAAAAAAGTTTAGCAGAATATTTAAAAGAAAATGGAGTAATAGGTATACAAAGAGTAGACACAAGAGCTATTACTAAAAAAATAAGAGAAAAAGGTGCAATGAATGGAATTATATCAACTGTTGAATTTGAAGTAGAAAAACTTGCACAAAAATTAAAAGAAGCTCCTTCAATGGAAGGGTTGGACCTTGTAAAAGAGGTAACTACAGATAAAATATATAAGTGGAATAAATTAAATAATGAAAAAAAATATAATGTAGTTGTCTATGATTTTGGAGTAAAGCAAAATATTTTGAGAATTCTTGAAAATTTAGGATGTGATTTAACTGTTGTACCAGCTACAACTTCAGCAAAAGAGATATTAGAATTAAATCCAGATGGGATATTTTTATCAAATGGACCTGGAGATCCAGCAGCGGTAGATTATGCAATTAAAAATATAGAACAAATTATAAGTAAAGTTCCAGTATTTGGAATATGTCTAGGGCATCAATTAGCTTCTTTGGCTCTTGGAGGAGAAACTTATAAAATGAAATTTGGACATAGAGGTGGGAACCAGCCAGTAAAAGATGTAAACAGCGGGAAAATAGAAATAACAGCTCAAAATCACGGATTTGCTGTAGATGCAGATAGTTTGAAAGATAAGGGCGGGGAAATAAAATATATTAATTTAAATGATAATACAGTTGAAGGATTAACTTATAAAGAAAAAGAGCTATTAACAGTTCAACATCATCCAGAGGCAAGTCCTGGACCGCATGATAGTTACCATATTTTTGAAGAATTCATAAAAATGATGGAGATGAGACAAAATGATAAGACACAAAATACTAATAGTAGATGATGTACATGCAGCACATCATCTATATAAACAAACATTAAAGAGAGAAGAATATGAAATATTAGATGCAGAGAGGGGCAAAGAGGCCCTCTCTTTGATTTTGTCTGAAGATATAGAGTTAGTGATTTTAGATATAAATTTGCCGGATATTTCTGGATTAGAAGTTTTGAAAAAAATAAGAGAAAAAAATAAAGAATTACCTGTAATAATTTTAACAGGTGAAAGTCAAAAAGAAAAGGTTATTAAAGCGGCATCTTTTGATATAATACACTATTTAGTAAAGCCTATAAACTTGGATATGTTAAAGAGACGAGTGAAACAATCTTTAAAATTAGATAAAAATGAAAAATTAGGTGTAATAGCTACAAAATCAAAAGAAATTTTAGATGAATTATGTGATATTGAAATAGATGAAAGCTTAGATGAGAATGTAAAAGAGCTGAAAGAACAAATAAAGGATATAGCTTTGAAATTACATTCATTAGAAGAGAAACAAAAAGAAAAGACAAAACTAGACGAAGTTATATGGGAAAAAGAGGTAGAATGTCCAGTATGTGGAACAAATTTTATAACATATAATTTCAAGAGTAAATCATTGCCTATAAAAGAAAAAGAAAGTGATTTTCATGAAATTTATGATTTTTTAAATCCTTTAGTTTTTGATATTTGGGTTTGTCCAGAGTGTTTATATGCATCTAAAAGAGAAGATTTTGAAGATGTTAATATGGAATTAATAGAAAAAATAGCTAAGGATAAAAGTAAAAGAAAAAAAATTGCTAATAAAGCTGATTTTAATTTGCCTAGAAATAACGAATTGGGAATTTTAAGTTATAGGCTTGCTATTATGTCATATAGATATAGAAAACAGAGTAATGCTTTTTTTGGGAGTTTATATTTGAAAGCTTGTTGGATTGCAAGAGAGCAAAGAGATATAGATGTAGAGATGGAGTTTATGAGGTTGGTAACAGATTATTATGAAAAGGCATTGTCAAGTGGTGAAAAAATTGGAGGACAACTTTCAGAGCTGGGACTTATCTATTTATTAGGTGAACTATATAGAAGATTAGGGGACTTAGATAAAGCTGGAAAATATTTTATGAAAGTTAAGCAAGATCCAGAAGTAAAAAAAGAAAAGGCAATACTTAGAATGTCAGATGCGCAAATGGAATTAGTTAAGGAGGCAAAAAAAAATAAAAAATGAGAACTATAAAAAAAGAGCATAAAATTGAATTTGAAGAAAAAAAATCTGAATTTATAGGATATATAAAACCAATAAAAACAAAAGAAGAGGCAATTGAATTTATTGAATATATTAGAGAAAAACATAAAGATGCGAGACATAATCCGTATGGATATAGAATATATTCCGGTGGAGTGGAAAGCTTTAAATTTGATGATGATGGAGAGCCTAAAAATACAGCAGGAAAGCCTATTGCAGATTTAATAGCAATCAGAGATATTTGGAATGTTGTAATAGTGGTAACCAGGTATTTTGGAGGGATAAAATTAGGGGCAGGTGGACTTATTAGAAATTATGCAAAAGCAGCAAAATTAGCAATTGAAGAATCTGAAATAGTAGAAATAGTGGAAAAATCTGTAGTTGTAATAGATTTTAGTTATAAAAAAATAAATGAAATAGATTTTTATTTGAATGAATTGAAAATTAATATATTGAGAAAAGAATTTGAAGAAAGGGTTACATATACATTGTCTGCAACTAAAGAGAACATAAAAAAATTAAAAAAGATAAATGGAATAATTATTATTGAAAATTAATATCTCTAAAAGGATGTGAAAAATATGTATATAAAAACAGGAATAAGTGGGTTTGATAAACTTTTTCAGAATGAGGGGATTATTAAAGAAAATATATATTTATTAAAGGGGACTCCAGGTAGTGGGAAAACTACTTTTGGATTGGAATTTATTTATAATGGAGCTATGTTTTTTAATGAAAATGGGATAATAATATCATTCGAAGAAATTCCAGAACAATTATATAGAGATGCAAAAAATCAAGGATTAGATTTGAAAAAATTAGAAGATGAAGGAAAATTAAAAATAATATTTTCTTCGCCAGAAACTGTTTTAAAATCAGAATTTATTGGTGAAGAGGGATATTTAGGAAATGTAGTAAGAGAAATGGATATAAAAAGAATAGTTATAGATAGTGTCACACATTTAAAAAGAATTTCTAATACTGAGAATGAATATAGAGAAAATTTATATAGAATAATAAGTGGAATTAAATCAAAAAAAGTAACTGGAATGATTACAGAAGAATTTTATAATAAATTAGGAGTAGCAGAATATGTGGCTGATGGAGTAATATACTTGAGAAATAGAAAAACTGAAAATTTGAAAAACATTAGAACTTTAGAAGTGTTCAAATCAAGAGGTCAAGATCATATTTCTGGAGAACATTATTTTGAAATTAGTAGAGGAATAAAAGTATATCCATTAATAAAGGATAATTTAAAAATAGAAGGAAAAGAAGAGGAGAGAATAAGTACCGGTGTAGAAAAAATAGATAAAATGTTAGATGGGGGATATATAAAAGGGACATTTAATTTAGTGGTAGGAAGTGCTGGTGTAGGAAAAACAATATTTGCAACTAATTTTTTAAAAGATGGTTTAGAAAATAAAGAATCTGTAGTTTTTTTATCTTTTGAAGAGAGTGAAAATAAATTTTTTCAATTTACAGGTAGTTTAGGAATAGATATGAAAAATCCAAATTTTATCTTTTATCATAAATATTTTGATGAGGCAGTTGTGGCAAAAATTATATATGAAATAGAGAATATGTTAAAAAATTATAATATTAAAAGGGTTGTTATTGATACTTTGAATACAATGTTTTTTAATGAAAATTTAGAAAAAGAGAAGATTTTTATTAATCAATTAAAATATGTTTTTGAAAAATATGGAGTAACAACAATGGCACTATTAGAAGAGAAAAAGATAATGGGAGAAATGGAATTAACTGATGAGGGATATTCTTTCTTATCAGATTCTATTATTATGATGAGGTATTTAGAGTTAGAAGCTGTAATAAAGAGAGTTTTAACTATTGTAAAAGCAAGAGGTATAAAACATGAAAAGAAAATATTTGAATATAATATATTACAAAATAAGGGAATAAATATAATAAGAAAAATGAATGGAGTCTCTGGAATTATGTCAGGAGCTGCTACTGGTAAAATAAAAGAATCGATTAATGAGATTTTTCAACCACTTGAATTTTTAGATAGTTTTTCAGAATATATTGGAACTGAAGCTTCAGAAAAAGAAAGAAAAGATATTAGCCAACAGATGAAAGATGTTATAAAAACTTTGAAAAATAATCTGTTAAACTATTTAGAATTAAATGAGGATGAGATAAATGGATGAAACATATGAAAATAAAATAATAACTATAAAAAAAATTTTAGATGAAAAAGATTATTCAAAAAGTTCTGTTTTGATTGGTTATTTAAAAGATAAAAATTATAAAATAAGAGAAATGGCATCAAATGCTTTAGTAAATATAGGAACTGATTTAGAAGTTATAAATATATTAATGGAGGCTATTAGCTCAGATGATCCAAATTATAGAAATAGTGCTATAGCTTCTCTTGTGCTTATGGGGGAAAAAGCGATTCCTTATTTGATAACAGAGATAAATAATAAAGATAAAGATGTAAGAAAATTTGTTATAGATTCGTTAGGAGATATTGGAAGTGAAAAAGCGATCCCATATATCATACAGAGAATAGATGATATAGATGAAAATGTAGAACAAAGTGTATGCGAAAATTTAGGGAAAATAGGCTCTCCAAAAGGGGTTGAAACTTTAATAAAGGCATTAGAAAAAAATGATTGGATACAATTTGCAGCTATAGAAGCGTTAGGGGAAATAGGGGATTTTTCTGCAGTATCACATATTATCAAAATAATGAAGATTTCAAATGATTGGATAAAGTATGTAGCTATAGAAGCATTAGGAAAAATAGGAGACGAAACTGTATTATCGCACTTATGTGATGAATTTTTTTCTGAAAATGATGAAATATTAAAAATAACAGTTATAAGCATTCACAAAATAGTAAAAAATTCAAAACTTAAATTGTGTGAAAATATAAATGAGAAAAAAGAATTAATATCAAAAAAATTAAAACAAATTTTAGAAGGTGATATAAGTCAAGAAATAACTATTCCGATTTTAAGTTTAATAGGTATTTTAAAATTAGAAAAATTATATAATGTTTTAATTCAAGGTTTGTTATCTAATAGGCAAGATATTTCAGAAACGGCATTAATGAGTATTAAAAAATATGGAGAAAAAGGGATATCTAAAATAGAGAACTCATTGAATGAAAATAGCCATAATTTAGATTATGAAGTTGTATTAATTTATATTTTAGGTGAAATTGGAGCTCAATCTAATAAAAAAGAAGAAGTTTTTAAAGTGATAGAGATGTATATTAAAAGAGAAGAAGAAGAAATTAGAGAGGTGGCAATAGAAGCATTATATAAAATCAATAAATTGCAATCAAAAGATTATATTTTGAAAAGTATAGATGATAAAAGCGGAAATGTAAGAAAAATGGCATTACATTTAATGTTAGACTATAAATTTGATGTTAGTTTAGAAAAAATTTTTAAAGTCTTAGAAGATGAATATGAAGATGTAAGAATAGCTGGAGAAGATTTATTAGTTGAAATTGGGAAAAAAAGAGTAGAAAAACTGTTAATAAAAAAACTAAAGGAAAATATTAATATAATAAATTTTCCAGCGGTAACACATCTTATTAAAATAGTAGGAAGATTAGAAATATTGAGTGGTATTGGAGTAATAATAGAACTTATAGAAAAATATGATGAATTAAAAGAAGTAGGAATTCAAAATTTAGGAAAATTACGAAGTAGAATTGCATTAGATTATTTAATAGGAAAACTAAAAGAAGAAAACATACAAATTAGAAGAATGGTGGCTGATGCATTAGGAAAGATAAATGATGATATCGTAGTACAATCTTTAATAGAAATATTAGATGATGATAATGAATGGGTTCGATATTTTGCTGTAAATTCATTAAATAATTTTAAAAACGAAAAAATATTAAATAAGTATATTGAGATGTTAAGATATACTGAAGAATCTCAAGTGATAATAGAAATTTTAAATGGTATTGGAAAATATGAAGATTTTTTAGAAAATGAAAAAATTTATGAGGTAGTAGATAAATATATTGAAGACAAAGATGAGGATATACAATGTGCAGCAATAGCATGTTTGAAAAAAATAATTTTAAGAAATAAAAAAATTAGAAGTAGAGTTATAAAGATGTTGGAAACTAAAAGTTGGAAAATTAAAAATTCTATATTAGAACTTTTATTTAATGTAGAATTAGAAAATGAAGAATACATATATGTATTACCATTGTTAAAAGATGATAATTTAATAGTAAAACAAAAATCTTTAGAAATTATAGGGAAATCTGGAAAATTAAATTTATTAAAGCCAATGATTGAAAGTATAATGGACGAAAATCTAGAAGAAGTTGCAAAGAGATTATTAGAAAAAGTAAAAGAAAATGGATATCCTAGACTATTAGAAGGATTGAAATCTGAATATGACGCAATTAGAATATTCACAGCAAATTCTCTTAAAATAATAGGAGATATTAGCGCAGTAGATATTTTAATAGAAAGTTTGAAAGATAGTAATTGGAAAGTTAGATATTTTTCCGCAGAAGCTCTTGGGATAATAAATTCTGAAAAAGCATTAAAACCGCTAACGACACTTCTTAATGATAAAAATGAATATGTAATAAATGCGGCTCTTAATGCAATAAGAAAAATTGGGAGAGCATAATATGGTAAATTCAAAGTTTAGTAGAAGAAAAATTGTAGAGGAAAAAGATGATGTTGAGTTTAAATTAGAGGAGTTTTATACTATTAGAGATTTTATATATTCAAAGTCAGGAATATATTTTAAAGAAAATAAAATAGAACTTTTAAGAAATAGAATAATAAAAAAAATAAAAGATAATAGTTTTAATTCTTTTAAAGAATATTATTATTATTTGAAGTATAATAGTGATGAAAAAGAGTTTAAGCTATTAATGGATGCTATTACAATAAATGAAACTAAATTTTTTAGAAATAATATTTTAATGTCAAATTTTGAAGCAGTTATATTACCAGAAATTTTAAAAGAAAAAGAAATAAATAGAGAAAAATATATAAAAATATTAAGTGTAGGATGTTCTACTGGAGAGGAACCATATACAATAGCAATGATATTGGAAGAGAATAAAGATATTTTAATGGAAAAAGGGATAAGTTACAAAATAGTGGCTGGAGATA
This sequence comes from Haliovirga abyssi, assembly GCF_030295325.1. GTDB lineage: Bacteria > Fusobacteriota > Fusobacteriia > Fusobacteriales > Haliovirgaceae > Haliovirga > Haliovirga abyssi. The sequence continues at coordinate 992,411 of NZ_AP027059.1, forward strand.
TTAGTTCAAAAGCTTTAAATTCTGCTAAAGAAGGTATTTATAAAACAACACAATTTAGGGCAACTAAAGATAAATATATAAAAAAATATTTTAAAGTTATAGGAGAAGGAAAGTATGAAATAGATTTTAGTTTAAAATCTAAAATTGATTTTAACTATTTAAATCTAGCAGATTTAAATAGTTTGAAATCTTTAGGTAATTTTGATATTATATTTTGTAGAAATGTAATGATATATTTTGACAATGATTTTAAAACAAAATTAATAAAACAATTTTATGAGATGTTAAATGAAAATGGATATTTATTTATAGGGTATTCAGAATCTTTATTTTCTATAAATAATGATTTTAAATTAAAACAATTAAATGGTTCAATAGTATATAAAAAGGAGGCTGAAAAATGTCAAAAATATTAATAGTAGATGATTCGAGCACAATAAGAAAATTAGTAAAATTTACATTACAAATGAAAAAGCATGAAGTAACATTGGCTGAAGATGGATTGCAGGCGTATAGATTATTTATGCAATATGATTTTGATTTAATTATAACTGATTTGAATATGCCTATAATGAATGGAATAGAGCTTATAAAAAAAATTAGGTTAGGAAGTAAATTTAAAGATATACCAATTATATTATTAACAACAGAATCAGAAGAAAAAGATAAAAAAATGGGTGAAAAAGTTGGAGTAACCAAATATATAACAAAACCATTTCAACCTCCAAAGTTATTAAAAGAGATAGAGGAAATATTAAAATCCTAAAATTTTTTATGGGAGGTTATAATAATGATTAATGCAATGGTTGTAGATGATTCATCTTTTATGCGAAGAGCTATAAAAAAAATATTAGAAAAAAGCGGAAAAATAAAAGTTATAGAAATGGCAAATAATGGAAAAGATGCTTTTGATAAATTAATGAACAACGATGAAATAGATGTAATAACAATGGATGTAGAAATGCCTATAATGGATGGATTGGAGGCTACCAAGCTTATAATGGATAATAAGCCGCGTCCAATAATAATATTAAGTTCTGTCACACAATATGGGACAGAGAGTGCTATAAAAGCTCTTGAATATGGTGCGGTAGATATTATTGTAAAATCAGGAAATCTTTCTTTAGATATGAATAAACTGTCTAATGAGATAGTTGATAAAGTTATCTCTGTTTCAGGAGTAACTATAAAGAATAATATGAGAAATTTATTGATAAAAAATAAAATATTAGAAAAAAGTATAAAGAAATATGATAGTGAGTTTATATATTCGAAAAATATTAGATATAAAAAATTAGAAAGAATGGAAAAAAATCCAAAAGTTTTATTTATAGGAGCTTCAACTGGAGGACCAAAAGTATTGAAAAAACTTATAATGGGATTGCCAAAGCTAAACTTACCTATAATAATAACCCAACATATGCCTAAAGGATTTACAGAATCACTTGCAAAAACTTTAAATTCTGTAAGTGCAATGGATGTAAAAGAGATTGCAATAGGAGAAGAGTTAAAGAGTGGGATCGTTTATGTCGTTCCTGGTGGAACGGAACATACTATATTAGAAAAAAAAGATGGGAAATTAATATTTAATTTAAAATCAAACAATGAAGAAAATAAATTTTATATTCCATCTGTAGATGTTATGTTAAAATCGTTAGTAGATATATTTAATGGAAGAGTATTTGTGATTATATTGACAGGAATGGGGAATGATGGCTTGGATGGTGTTAAATATTTAAGGAAATATAAGAACGGATATGTAATAGTAGAATCAGAAGAGACAGCTATAATATATGGGATGCCAAGAGTTATTGCAGAAGAAAATTTAGAAAATGAAATATTAGAAAATGATAAAATTGCAGATAGAGTTATAAAATTATTAAAAACTGTTTAATCATGATTTGGGTTAAATTTCATGCTATTTTGACGAGATGGTTAATTTGAAAAGTTCAGATTGAAAATATTATTTTTTAAAAAGGAGTAATAAAATGAAAGCAACTGGAATAATTGTAGAATATAATCCTTTTCACAATGGACATAAATATCACATAAAAAAAGCTAGAGAAGTGGGAAATTCTGATTGTATAATAGCTGTTATGAGTGGGGATTTTTTACAAAGAGGAGAACCTGCTATTTTGAATAAATGGGAAAGAACGAAAATGGCCTTATTAAATGGAGTGGATATAGTATTGGAACTTCCAACAATTTATTCTACACAATCAGCAGAAATATTTGCATATGGAGCTATTTTAGTTTTAGAAGCAATGAAAGTTAAAAATTTAGTTTTTGGTTCTGAAAATGGAAATATTTCTAATTTTTTAAATTATGTTGATTTTATAGAAGAATTTAAAGATGAAATTGATTTTGAAATAAAAAAACTTATAAAAACAGGAATTAGCTATCCTAATGCAATGAGCAATGTTATTGGCAAAAAAATAAAAATAGATGGATTTTTACAACCTAATAATATTTTAGGAATTGAATATATAAAGGCAATAAGAAAGTTGAATTTGTTAATAGAGCCACTTACTATAAAAAGAGAAAAATCAAATTATAATGATAAAGATATAAAGGGAAATATTGCAAGTGCAACAGCAATAAGAAAAACTATATTTGAAGGAGATATAGAAAAAATAAAAAAAGCTATCCCAGAAGAAACTTTTGGAATTTTATCTAAGAATGTAAAAATGAAAAATTTAAAAAAAATAGATGATTTTTATCAAATTTTAAGGTATAAAATTATTAGTGATAAAGAAAAGCTATTAGATATACAAGATTTAGAAATTGGGTTAGAAAATAGGCTATATGAAGCAGCACTAAAAGCAAAAACTTTTTATGAATTTTATCAATTAGTAGTAACTAAGAGATATACAATGTCAAGATTATATAGAGTTTTTACACATATTTTATTGGGAATAACAAAAGAGATGACTGATAATGCAAAAAATATAGATTCTATGTATGGGAGAATTTTGGGAATTTCTGATATTGGGAAAAAATATTTAAGAGATATAAAGCAAGATGAATCTCTTGAGATAATAACTAATTTAAAAGAAAGTAAAAAAATAAAAGGGGGAAAACGAGCAATTTTTGAACTTGGATTAAAAAGTTCATATATATATTCGATAGATAAAGAGTATATAGAACCTAGATTCCCAATTTTTTTAAAATATTAGATTTTTTTATTGTACTATTAAAAAAAAAATAAAATCTAAATTATCTATATTATAAAAAGCTTTTCATTGGCTTAGATTGTCCTATTGAGAGAAAGTGCAAATATTTTAAGTTGACTTTTTAAGCGTTATATGGTATATATTTAAGCATAACAAACTATATTGAGGAGGAGATTTGTATGAAATTAATCAGAAAAAATTTAGTATTAGTATTGGTACTAATGCTAACAGTAGGGGCAGTAGCTCAAGCGGGATTATTTGATTTTTTTAAGAAAAAATCAGACACAAAAGTAACAAAAAAGGCGACAGTGAAAAAATTAAAAGCAGGAATTGTATTTTCAATCGGTGGATTAGGAGACAAATCATTTAATGATTCAGCTTTCAGAGGAATGAAAATGGGTAAAGACAAATTGGGTGTAGAATTTAATTATGTTGAACCAGCATCACCAGCAGAAGATGAACAATATTTAAGACAATATGCAGAAGCAGGATATGATTTAGTAATAGCAACAGGATTTTTAATGCATGATTCATGTGAAAAGGTTGCCAAAGAGTTTCCAAATATTAAATTTGCAATAATTGATTCTTATGTAGATTTACCAAATGTATCGTCATTATTATTTAAAGAAGATGAAGGATCATTCTTAGTAGGAGCTGTTGCTGGAATGATGACAAAAACAAATACAGTAGGATTTGTTGGTGGAATGGATATACCATTAATTCATAAATTCCAAAATGGATTTGAACAAGGTGCAAAATATGTAAATCCTAAAGTAAAAGCATTAAGTGTATATACAAGTGGACCAAATCCATTTAATGATCCAGTTAGAGGTAAAGAAGAAGCTTTATCATTAATGCAACAAGATGCAGATGTAGTTTATCATGCAGCTGGTGGTACTGGAATGGGAGTTATTGAAGCAGCAAAAGAAAAAGGTGTTTATGCAATAGGTGTAGATTCTGATCAAGATGGAGTTGCTCCAGGAGTTGTATTAACAAGTATGATGAAAAATGTTGATGTAGCAGTATATAATACTATAAAAGCTGTAAAAGATGGTACTTTTAAAGCTGGAGAAAATAGATTTGGATTAAAAGAAAATGGTGTAGGAGTTACTAACTTCGAATATACTAAAAATAAATTACCAGCAGGAACTATAGAAAAAATAAAAGAAATAAAAGCAAAAATCATTAGTGGAGAAATAAAATTAGCTAAATAATATTTAAGCGGAGTAGATATCTACTCCGCTTTTTTAGTTATTAGTAAAGTATAAATTTATCCAGAAAATAAACTATATTATTTTTTAAAGAAAAAGCTTTATATCGTTAGTAGAATAAATTTTTTCATTATTTTTCATATTATTTTTTAAATTTGAAATAATCTCTTTTTTTAATTTATTAGGTAATTCAATATAAAATATTTTTTTATTATCTTTTTCAAGACTTTCCACATTATTATCATCAACAATAATAATATTTTCAGGTATTTCAATATTGTTTATTATATTTTCAAAATTTTTAATATTTATTATCTTTTTTAGAGTAATTATAGTAGGGGTATCATTATTAATAACTTTGGGAATAACATCATAATAAACTGCAAAATTATATTTATTCTTTATAGAAATTTTGCTATCAACAATATCGAAATATTCATAAAATATATCATCTAATTTTTTTTCTGTAATTAAAATAGATTTTTTAGAAGTAGTAATCCAATAATATATGCCAATAGATAAAATTATCGTATTGATCCCTACTCCTTCTTGTAAAGGAAGCATAATATTTTTTTTGTTTTTAATAAATTCAGATAGAACCTTTTTTTGAAAACTGTTATATTCAAAATCTCCTATTAAAAAATTTTTAATTTCTTTAAAGATAACTCCTGGTTTATAAGAATATGTTTCAAATCTCTTTTTCTCTATAATATCTATTAAAATTTGAAAATTTGAATCTGTTTTAGTTATGTTGCTAATCTTTAAATCAAATTTTTTATTATACAATTCATTTAAATTTAAAATAAGTTTAGATGTTGTTTCATTAAAAAAACCAATAATCTCTTTATTGTTGTAAACAGGGATAGACGAGTAATCTTTGTCTAATTTTATATATAACTTATCAGAAATATCAATTTTATGTTTTGTATAAATAATGGTTTTAATAGGGAATTTATAATTATACAAATAATTATAATAATTATATTTAGAGCTATATTCTTTTTTGGATTCAACTATATCTGCAGTATAAACTTTAGTGTAATATTTATCTTTGAATTCAGAAATATCTAATTTGAAAGCTATATTATATTTTTTATGAACATCTAATTTTTCTTTTAATTCTCCTTCGCCAAACCATACACAGCTTTTATGTGTTGTGCATGGAGTTTCAATATCAAAGCTCAAATGTGATCTATCTTTTCCAATTAATCGAATATTTTTTAATGATACATTATTTGTTGCAAAAATAGGTTTCGGATTTCCAAATCCAAAAGGTTCCAATTTTTTTAATACATTAAAAAACTCGTATGATATGTCATATGGAAAGATAGTTTTATCTATTTTTATAGGTTTAATTAAATCTTTAGAAGATAACCTATTTTTTGCAACTTCATTTATTTTTTCTTCAAATAAAGGTATATCTTTTTGTAAAATAGAAAAACCAGCTGCACCTTCATGTCCACCAAATCTAATTAATAGGTCTTTTGTTTCAATTAGAGCCTCTATTATATTAAATCCTTCTATACTTCTAGCAGAAGCAACAGCGGTTCCATCATCTTTTAATTCCATAATAATGGTAGGTTTATAATATTTATCTGTAATTTTAGAAGCTACAATACCAATAACTCCATGATGAAAAGAGGTGTCAGATACAACAATTACATATTTATCCGACAAATGGTTTTTGGTAATTTCATTTTCAACTTTTTCATAAATTGTTTTTTGTATACTTTTTCTTTGAAAATTGTTTTCAATAAGATCATTAGATATAATTTCAGCTTCTTTTATAGATGTTGTTGTAAATAATGCTACCCCTTTTTTAGCATCATCGAGTCTACCAGCAGCATTAAAAGTTGGTGCAATTATAAATCCAATATCATAAGTGTTAAATTTTTTTGTGGCGTAATTTTCAAATAATTTTTTTAATAACACTTTTAAACCTATATTTTCATTGGAATTAAGTAATTTAAGTCCATGTTTTACAAATATTCTATTTTCTTCTTTTAAAGGTACAATATCTGCAACTGTACCAATAGCAACAATATATAAAAGAGAGTATGCTTCTTCTTTTATATTATTAGCTTTAAATAAATTTAAAACCAACATAAATGCAGTACCTACACCAGCTAGAGATTTAAATTCATAACTATTTTCTATTCTTTTGGGATTTATTACAGCTACTGCAGGAGGGATATTATTATTTATTTCATGATGATCAGTAATTATGACATTCAACCCAATAGAGTTAGCGTATTGAACTTCATCTACTGAAGATATTCCACAGTCTACTGTAATAACTAAATCTCCTCCTTGTTCTTTAATGTAAGCTAAAGCCTCTTTATTAAGTCCGTAACCTTCTTCTCTTAAAGGAATATAGTACTCTATGTCATATCCAAGTTTTCTAAATGCTAAAACCATTAAAGAGGAAGAGGTTATTCCATCTACATCATAATCTCCATAAATCCAAATTTTTTTATTATTCTGCATAGATTTTAAAATAAAATTTGTAGCTTCATCCACATCTTTCAATAATAATGGATTAGAGATGTTGTTTATGTCTGGATTAAGAAAATTTATAATTTTTTCTTTTGATGTTATTCCTCTGTTATAGATGATACTTAATATATCTTGATTAATATTTATTTTTTTTATCTCTTCTGGTATGTTTTTAATGTTCTTTTCTTTATAAATCCATCGAGTGTTTTTCATATAATCCTCCAATTTATTTTTGTTTTATATATTATAACAATAAAAACTAAGAAATATCAATAGAAATAATAAAATTTAGCTTTATGATTAAATATAGTTGTGGTATAATAATAAGAGAATGAGCTGTTTTTAAGGAGGAAAATAATGAAATTAGATGAATTTATATCAAAAATTGCAAATTCTTTAGAAAAAGGAAAAATAATAACATTTTTTTTTAATAATAAGAATGTTATGGATACAGCAAAAGGATTAAGCATATGGTTAAATATCTCTGAAGAAAAGTTAAAAAATATATTAAATGAATTGGTTGATAGCAAAATTATAGTTTTAGAATATGGTATGTATTATTATAAACCGTCTAATGAAATAAAAGGAGTATTAGCTGAATTCAATAAATACTATAAAACACAAAAAAATAAGTTTATAGATGCTATAAGTGAAATACCAACATATGATAAAGAACTAGAAGAAAAGTTAGAAAAATTAACAGAAGAACTATTTGAAAAAAATAGAGTTTTATTTATTTTACAAGAAATAAATGAGATAATAAATTCTCCTAAAAAAATCGAAGAAATAATAGATATGATGTCAGATGTAATAGAATTACATTTAGAATCAGATGGAATATTTTTTCAATACAAGTTATCAAATATAAGTGGAGAAAAAATAGAAATTGAAAATAGTAGTTTGAAAAAATATGTGATAAGTAATTATAATTTTTCAGATAAAATATCAAATGAAGTTATTATAAAATTTATTAAAGAATTTAATTTTAAAATATATAAATATGATATTATTGGAGAAAATAATAATAAAATTGCAGAATTAAAAATATTAAAAAAAGCCAAAGAGATAGAAGAATTTGAAAAAGATTTAGAACTTTTAAATATAATATCTTCGTTAATAGGACAGATGCTAGAAAAGCAAAATTATTTTATAGAAAAAATAAAAAAAGAGAAATTAGAAGTTGATTTAGAATTAGCAAAAAAAATTCAATTAAGTTATATTCCAGAAACATTTCCTGAAATAGAAGGGTTTCAATTTGCCTCTATTTATAAACCTGCGAGAATGGTTGGAGGCGATTATTATGATTGGTTTCAAATTGGAGAAGATAAATATTCTTTTGTTATAGGAGATGTAAGCGGAAAAGGAAGTTCTGCGGCACTATATATGGTAAAAGCAAGAGAAAATTTTAGAGTGTATTCTAAAGACAATATAGACTCAGATAATGTTTTGGAATGTGTAAATGATAATTTATCGAATGATGTAGATGTAGAAAAATTTATGACAGCTTTTTATTTTACACTTGATCTAAAAAATAAAAAGATAAAATGTTCTAACGCTGGACATGATCCTCTGCTTATTGTTAGAGATGGAAAAATAATTAAAGTAGAAATAAGAGGGTTGCCGTTAGGAATAATAGAGAGTTCGACTTATCAAAGTGTAGATATAGAATTGAAAAAAGGTGATGTTATAGTTGTATATACTGATGGAATCCCAGAGTCTAGAAATTTAGAAAAAGAGTTTTATGAATTTGATAGATTTTTAAAAGTATTAAAAGAGAACTATAAAAAAAATCCAAATGAATTAGTTGTTGAAATAGAAAATGATGTTAAAAAATTTATAAAAGATGCTCCACAACATGATGATTTTACAATGTTTATAATAAAATATAATGGGAAGAGTGAAAAAGAAATTTGAAAGGGCAAAGGTGAGAATAGATGATAGGTGAGAGAATATGGCTAGAAAAAGATAGGGAATATGTTTGGCATCCATTTACTCAAATGAAAGACTATGAAAATAAAGATCATGTCTTGATAGAGAGGGGAGAAGGGATTTTTTTATATGATTATAATGGGAAAGAATATTATGACACAATAAGTTCATGGTGGGTAAATGTTCATGGACATAATAATGTTAGAATAAAAAAAGCCATAATAAAACAGATGGAAAAAATAGAACACGTTAATTTTTCTGGATTTACACACACTCCAGCGATAGAACTAGCAGAAAGAATCATAAATTTAATGCCAAAAGATTTAACAAGAGTGTTTTATTCGGATAATGGTTCTACGGCTGTGGAAGTTGCGTTAAAAATGTCATTTCAATATTGGAAAAACAAAGGTTTTGATAAAAAGAAAAATTTTATATATTTTGAAAATAGTTATCACGGGGACACAATTGGAGCTGTTAGTGTAGGAGGCGTTCAAGGATATCATGGACTATATAAGCCTTTACTTTTTGATTCTTTTATAAGTGAAGCTCCTAATTGCAAAAAATGTAAATATAATAAAGAGGCTAATAGTTGTCAACTAGAATGTTTAAATGGAATAGAAAAAATATTAGAAGAAAATAGTGAAACTATAAGTGGGGTTATAATCGAACCATTGATTCAAGCAGCAGGTGGGATGCATTTTTATTCTCCAAGAGTATTAAAAAAATTGAGAGAGGTGACAAAACAATATAATGTTCATTTGATTATAGATGAAGTAGCAATGGGATTTGGAAGAACTGGGAAAATGTGGGCTTTTGAACATGCGGGAATTACTCCTGATTTAGTTTCAATTTCTAAAGGGATTTCAGCTGGATATTTACCACTTGCAGCTACAATAGTTACTGATGATATATATAATGCATTTTATGATGATTATAATAAAAACAAAACTTTTTTTCATGGACATTCTTATACAGCAAATCCACTTGCTTGTGCAGCTGGAATAGAAAGTTTAAAGATATTCGAAGAAGATAAGTTATTAGAAAAGGTAAAAGAAACTAGTGAATATTTAGAAGAAAGTATGAAGGTATTTGAAAATAATGAACATATAGAAAACATTAGATGTTTGGGATTAATTGCTGCAATGGATGTAGTTAAAAATAAAAAAACATCCGAAAAATATGACTCTAAAATTAGAATAGGTAAAAAGATATATGAAAAAGGATTTGAACATGGCTTGGTACTTAGACCGGTAGGAGATACAATATATTATTTTTTACCGTTATCTGTAAAAAAAGAGGATATAAAAGAGATAATAAAAAGAACCCAAGATGTGTTGTTGGGGGTTTTATAATTGCAGAAATTTAAAAAAATATGTGAAAAAGAGATTGGAGATTTTATAAAAAAAATAAAAAATACAGATAAAAATTTAGAAGAGTTTAGAATGGATAATTGTGAATATTTTTTGTTTTTTGAAGATGATAATCCAATTGCTTATGCAATTATAGGAAAAGAGAGTGATGAATATTTTTTATATGATTTTTTTGTAAAAAAAGAAGAAAGATTTAGAAATGTAGGAACAAATTTTATGAAAAATATATTTGAAGAATTATCAAAAAATAATGTAGATGAATTTTATTTGAAAAGTTGGGGGAATAATAAATATTTTTTTTTAAGGAATGGATTTATAGAAGAAAACGGGAAAATTTTTATAAAAGATTTGATGATGTCAAAGAAAAGGCAAAAAGAAGGAATGTTTGGAACCATTGTATCTATAGTTGTAAATATATTTTTATCTATATTGAAAATAATGTTTGGAATAATTGGAAAAAGTCATGGATTGATTGCTGACGGGATACATTCATTTTCAGATGTTATAACATCTGTTGTAATTCTTTTTACGTTGAAAATAGCATCAAAACCAGCTGACAACGAGCACCCATATGGGCATGGACAAGCAGAATCAATTGCAGGAAATATGGTTGGAGTGATACTAATAATTACAGCAGTTCAATTGATTATAGAAAATATAAAATATCTTGTAGTTGGGAAGGATAAAACTGTTCCAGAAGGGATAACAATAATTATAGTTGTAATAGCAATTATAATAAAATTCATTTTATATAAATATAAAATGAATATGGCAATAAAATTAAATAATGATGCTATATTAGCAGATGCAAAAGATCATAAAAGTGATGTTATTTCTTCAATTGGAGTATTGGTTGGAATTTTATTAGCAATTAAATTTTCACCGATTTTTGATATATTAACAGGAATTTTAGTTGCAATATTAATAGGTAGGGAAGGAATAGAAGTTGTTATACATACATCTAATAAAATAATGGATGAGCAAGAAAAAAAGTTTATTTCTTCTATAGAAGAAATAGTTGAAAATACAGCTAAAGTATATAATATCCATAATATATTTATGAAAAGATCTGGCGATAAGGTGTATTTGGCTTTTCATATGAGAGTCAATGAAAATATGAGTGTAACAGAATCACATTTTATAGTAGATGAGGTTATGATAAAAATTAAAAATAAGTATAAATTTGTAGAAGATATCATAATACACGTGGATCCGTTAAGGGAAAAAATATAATTAAAAAAATCAAAAAAGTTCTGTCTTGGGCAGAGCTTTTTTGATTGGTGAACAAATGTAGAATTCTAGTTATTTTAGGTTGAAACTATGTTGAAAATATAGTATAATGTATAAGTTATTTTATAATTGGAGGGTTCTATGGGAAGTTTTTTTAAATTAAAGAAAAAGACTCCATCGCAAATTTTGATAAACTCTTTTTTGGTTATTATTTTTATAGGTACAACATTGTTGTCGTTACCTATATCGAAAACTAATAATGGTTCATTTGATATTGTTACAGCTATCTTTACAGCAACTTCAGCAGTATCAGTAACAGGTTTATCAATTGTAGATGTAAGCACTTATTACAATGATTTTGGAAAAGTAATTATTTTGATATTAATTCAACTAGGTGGGCTTGGAATTATGACATTTTCATCTATAATAATGTTGATAATCGGAAGAAGAATAACTTATGAAGAAAAGAAAATTTTGCAAGAAGATTTAAATCAAGAAAAGCTTGGTGGAATAATACATTTTATAAAAAAGCTGTTTTTTACAGTTGCAACAATAGAATTAATAGGAGCTATATTTTTATTTATAGAATTTTCTAAACAGTTTGGATTTACAAACAGAGCTCTGTTTTATTCAATATTCCATTCTGTGTCAGCGTTTTGTAATGCAGGATTTTCTCTGTTTGGAGATAGTTTAGTACAATATAAAAGTAACTATATTATAAATATAGTTATTTCATCTTTGATTGTATTAGGAGGTATTGGATTTTCTGTAATTAATGGATTTATTGGATATACAAAAACTGGTAAAAAAAAGTTTTCTTTAACATCTAGAATGGCAATAAAAATTAGTATATGGATGATAGTAATTGGGACTATTTTAATATTTTTTACTGAAGGATCAAATGTAAAAACTATTGGAGATTTGAATTTTTTTGACAAATTGTTGGCTTCATTATTTCAAAGTATAACTACTAGGACAGCTGGATTTAATACTGTTTCAATTGGAGATTTGAAACCAGCAACCATATTTTTATTTATAGTGTGGATGTTTATTGGTGCATCACCAGGATCTACTGGCGGCGGAATTAAAACGACAACTTTTGGAGTAATTATTTACTCTGTTTTTTCAATTATAAGAAATAAAAAAGATGTTGAAATTAAAAACAGAAGAATATCTTGGCATATTTTAAATAGAGCATTAGCTATTTTGGTGATTTCTCTTTTTTATGTAATTTTAATAACGTTATCAATTTTAATTGTAGAAGAAAAAGATTTTATTCAAATATTTTTTGAAGTTATTTCAGCATTTGGAACTGTTGGATTATCAATGGGAGTTACTGCTGATTTGACTACGTTTTCAAAAGTTTTATTAATAATTACAATGTTAGTAGGAAGAGTAGGACCATTAACTTTTGCATTAGCATTAGGGGAAAATTTGGAAAAGCCAAAATATAGATATCCAAGAGAAAATATATCAGTTGGATAAAAAAATGTTATTTTTTTATTAGGAGGGAAACAATGAAACAGTTTTTAGTGGTAGGTCTTGGTCGATTTGGGACAAGTGTTGCAAGTACATTATTTGAAAATGATGAAAGTATATTAGCGTTAGATAAAAATGAAGATATAGTACAAGAATCTATAAACAATAACTTAATTGATAATGGAATCACTGTAGATGCAACAGATATGAATACTTTAAAAAATTTAGGAGTAAGTAATTTTGATGTAGCATTTGTATGTATAGGGACTAATATCCAAGATAGTATATTAATAACGTTAAATTTGAAAGAATTGGGCATTCCTAAAATAATAGCAAAAGCTTTAACCGAAGCACATGGAAAAGTTTTGAAAAAAATTGGAGCAGATGAGATTATATTTCCAGAAGTATATATGGGGCAAAGGGTAGCGTTAAAAGAGATTGATCCTAATATTTTGGAACATATAAAATTTTCAGATAAACATATTTTGGTAGAGATAAAAGCACCAAATAAATTTTACGGAAAGACATTAGAGAAATTGGCATTAAGAAAAAAATACAATATTAATATAATAGGAATAAAAAGAAGCGATAAAGAATTGGAAATAAATCCAATGGGAGATACAAAAATAGAGAATGGAGATACATTAATAGCTATCACTGATTCAAAAACAGCAAAAGAACTAGAAGAGCTATAACAGAGGAGGAGCAGAATTGTTTAATTATGATGTATTAGTTGTTGGGGCAGGTCATGCTGGATGTGAAGCAGCGCTTGCAGCAGCAAGAATGGGGTTGAAAACAGGAATTTTTACAATAACTTTAGATAATATAGGAGTAATGTCTTGTAATCCTTCTGTAGGAGGACCTGCAAAAGGTCATCTTGTTAAGGAGATAGATGCACTTGGTGGAGAAATGGCAAGAAATGCAGACAAAACATCTATTCAAGTTAGGGTGTTAAATACAAAAAAAGGACCAGCAGTTAGAGCTTTAAGAATTCAAGCTGATAAAAAACTTTATCATATGGAAATGAAAAAAACATTAGAAAATACAGATAACTTAGACGTTATTCAAGGATTGGTTACAGATATATTAGTAGAAGATTCTAAGATAATTGGATTAAGAATAAAAGAAGGTATGGAATATAGAAGCAAAACAATAGTTATAGCAACAGGTACATTTATGAGAGGGCTAATACATATTGGAAACACTAAATTTAGAGGTGGAAGAATGGGTGAACTTCCTTCTGATGAGTTGCCAGAATCACTAGAAAAAATTGGGCTAAATTTAGGCAGATTTAAAACAGGTACGCCTCCAAGAATTGATGCTAGAACAATAAATTATGAAAAAGTAGAAGAGCAACCTGGAGATATTGGGATTTTAAAATTTTCAAAGAGAACTTCTGATGAGGAAACTTTGAGTAAAAAACAGGTACCTTGCTACATAACATACACAAATGAAAAAGTTCATAATTTTGTATTGGATAATATAGATAGAGCTCCTCTTTTTAATGGTTCAATACAAGGGGTTGGACCTAGATATTGTCCTTCTATTGAAGATAAAATAGTAAGACATCAAGATAAAGCAAGGCATCATATATTTTTAGAACCAGAAGGGTACAATACTAATGAGATATATGTAAATGGTATGGCAACAAGTTTACCAACAGATATACAGTATGAAATGTTACAAAATATGGTTGGATTAGAAAAAAGCAAGATAATGAGATATGGGTATGCAATTGAATATGATTATATACTTCCAGAAGAATTAAAATATACTTTAGAGACAAAAAAAATAAAAGGATTATTTTTAGCAGGACAAATAAATGGAACTTCTGGATATGAAGAAGCGGCATCTCAAGGATTAATTGCAGGTATAAACGCAGGATTATTGGTACAAGGAAAAGAACAAATTATATTAGATAGAGCAGATTCGTATATAGGGACTTTAATTGATGATTTAGTAACAAAAGGGACAAAAGAACCATATAGAATGTTTACAGCTAGATCAGAATACAGACTTGTTTTAAGAGAAGATAATGCAGATTTAAGATTAACAGAAATTGGATATAAAATAGGTCTAGTACCAGAAAAAGAATATAATAGAGTTAAAGAAAAAGAAAAAAATGTTAAAGAGACTATTGAATTAATGGAAAATATAAATGTGGGGCCATCTAATGAAAAAATTCAAAAATTATTAGATGAAATTGGAGAAACTAGATTAAAAAGTGGGACTACAGCGAAAGAGTTGTTAAAAAGGCCTAAAATTAAATATGAAAATTTAAAAAATATATTTGATGAAATAAAAGAATTTTATAGAGAAACAGAAGAGCAAATTGAAATACAAGTGAAATATGAAGGATATATTGAAAAACAGTTAAAAATGATAGAAAAACATAAAAAATTAGAAAACAAAAAAATATATGATGATTTTAATTATGATAATGTTATGGGATTAACAAACGAAGCAAGAGAAAAACTAAAAAAAATTAGACCTATAAATGTTGGACAAGCATCAAGGATTTCAGGGGTATCTCCAGCGGATATAGCTATATTAATACTTTATGTAGAGGGAAAGAAAAGATGAAAAAAATATTAGAAAAAGGGTTAGGAATAATTAATTTAAAATTAGATGAAAAAACTATGGATAAATTATGTGTTTATGGAGAGTTTTTGCAAAAAAAAAATAAGATTGTGAACTTAACATCTATAATAGATGATGAAGGAATAATAGAAAAACATTTTATTGATTCATTGTTATTGCAAAAATATTTGGAAAATTATGAAGGTGTAGAAATTAAAAATGTTATAGATGTTGGAACTGGAGCTGGTTTTCCAGGTATGGTACTAGCAATTGTAAATCCTAATATAAATTTTACTTTAATAGATTCAATAGGAAAAAAAGTAGAGTTTTTAAAAGAGTTAAAAGAAAAATTAGGAATAGAAAATGTGAATATTTATAAAACAAGAGCAGAAGATTTTATTAAAGAAAATCGGGAAAAATTTGATATTGGAGTTTGTAGAGCAGTATCGGAGTTAAGAGTTATTTTAGAGTATATAATTCCTTTTTTAAAAGTTGGGGGTTCTTTTTTAGCACAAAAAGTTAATTATGAACAAGAGTTAGAAGAGGCAAAGAATGCTTTAGAATTATTAAATGGAGAAGTTATAAAAATAGATAAAATGAGATTGCCATTTAATGGTGAAAATAGAGTTGTATTAAATATAAAAAAAACTAAAACGACAGACAAAAGATATCCGAGAAGAGCAGGAATACCGGTAAAAAGACCATTATAAAGAGGTGAAAGATGAAAGTAATATCTATTTTAAATCAAAAAGGTGGAGTGGGGAAGACAACAACAACAGTTAATTTGTCAAGTTATTTAGCTAAAATGGGAAAAAGAGTATTATTGGTAGATATGGATCCACAAGGAAATGCAACTACTGGAATTGGAATTGATAAATCAGAATTAGAAAATTCAATATACAACCTTATATTAGATGATGTAGCAATAAAAAAAATTATAATTAATAGAAAAGAAAATTTAGATGTTTTACCAGCAAAAATAGATTTAGCAGGAGCTGAAATAGAATTAGTTGGGAAAATATCTAGAGAAACAAGACTAAAAAAGAAATTAGATGAAATTAAAAATGAGTATGATGTTGTATTGATAGATTGTCCACCTTCTTTGGGGCTACTGACATTAAATGCACTTACAGCATCTAATGATATAATAATACCAATACAATGTGAATTTTATGCATTAGAGGGTTTGAGCCAACTGTTAAATACAATAAATCTTATAAAAAAAGAGTTAAATCCTGAATTGAATATAGCTAAAATATTACTTACAATGTATGATAAAAGATTGAAACTATCTGAGGAAGTTTCAAATGAAATTAGAACTTATTTTAAAGAAAAAGTATTTGAAAATGTAATTCCAAGAAATATAAAATTAACAGAAGCACCAAGTTATGGAAAAACTATAGACGAATATGATATGAATTCAAATGGAGCAAAAGCATATTATGAAATTGCAAAGGAAGTGATAAATAGTGGAATCATCTAAGTCATCTAAAACAAGATTAGGAAAAGGATTAAATGCCTTAATAAAAAGTGATAAAAATGACTCAGAAAAAAACAGTTCAAATTATATATTAGAGATAGAGATTGATAAAGTAAAGCCGAACCCACTGCAGCCAAGAAAAAAATTTGATGAAAGTAAAATTATAGAGTTGGCATCTTCTATTAAGGAAAATGGGATATTACAACCTATAATCGTTAGAGAAAAAGGAGATATATATGAAATAATTGCTGGGGAAAGAAGATATAGAGCATCTTTATATTTAAAATTAGAAAAAATTTCAGTTATAGTTAAGAATGCTGCAGAAGATGAAAGTTTAGAATTAGCTATTATAGAAAATATTCAAAGAGAGGATCTAAATCCTATTGAAGAAGGAGAAGCTTATCAGTCATTGATAGTTAAATATGGTTATACTCAAGAAGTGTTAGCAAATAAATTGGGAAAAAAAAGAAGTACAATAACGAATACATTAAGATTATTAAAGTTATCCACTAAAATAAAGCAAGATATTATTGTGGGGAAAATTTCTTCGGGACATGCAAGAGCGTTATTATCATTAAAAGATGAAGATGAACAAGAGAAACTATCTAATAAAATAACAAAAGAAAAGTTATCAGTAAGAGAAACTGAAAAGTTAATAAAATTAAAAAAAGTTGTGAAGAATGAAAAAGTAAAACATAGAGAGAAAAGTATTGAAACAATAGAGGTAGAAAAAAAGCTAACAGAATATTTAGGAGCTAAAGTTAGAATAAAAAAAATGAAAGACAAAAAAGGACAGATAGTTATAGAATATTATTCAAATGGGGATTTGGAAAGATTATTGGAAACAATTTGTATAACAAAATAAGGAGAGAAATTTTATGGCTCAAGATAATGATAGAATAAAAAAAATAATATCAAAAATAGATGATTTGCCAACACTTCCAATTGTAGTTACGCAGTTAATGGAATTAGTGGATAATCCTATGAGTACAGCAAGAGATATTAATAATGTAATAAAAACTGACCAATCTTTAACTGCCAAAACATTAAAATTGGTAAATTCAGCTTATTATGGGTTTCCAAGATCAATAGCAACTGTTACAGATGCAGTAGTAATATTAGGGTTTAATACAGTACGTAGTTTGGCTCTTAGTGCTACAGTTTGTAAAATGTTTTCTGGAAAAACAGAAAGTTTTGATAGAGGAGAACTTTGGGAGCACTCAATTGCAGTAGCATTTGCATCTAGAATTATAGCAAAAAAAGTAAAATATCAAGAGGAAGAAGAAGCGTTTGTTGTGGGACTTTTGCATGATATTGCTAAAATTGTAGAAGATCAATATTTTCATGATGATTTTGTGAAAGCAATAGAAGAATCAAAAAGTAAAAAAATAGATTTAACAGTAGCTGAAAAAGAGTATATAGGAATGGATCATTCGTTAATAGGTAGAAGAGTAGCTGATAAATGGAGTTTACCTTCTAAGGTTACAAAAGTAATAGGGTATCATCATCAACCACAGTTTGCAGGAGTAGGAGAAGATAAAGTATTAGCCTCAATAGTTCATGTGGCAGATGTTGTAGTTAAAATAAGAAAAATTGGAAATAGTGGAAATTATGGTCCATTGTCAATAAATAAAGCTGCAGTAGAAACATTAAAAATATCAAAAAAAGATTTAGCAGACACTGTACAAAAATTAGTAGTTGAGATGAAGAAAGCAGCTGATTTTTTAAAGATAGTTCAAGAATAGAAATTAATTTTTTAAAAATAGGTGGAATTTATGAAAAAAATTATTTATATATTTATATATTTGTTTATATCTGTTTATAGTTTTTCAATATATGAGGTTGGAATTACTTATGGTGATAAGCCAAATGAGATAATATTTCCAATCTCATTTACTATGTCCAAAAATAATGACACATATGTATTGGATTATGGTTTGTCAAAAGTTGTACTCTTTGATAAAAAATTTAAATTTATTAAAAAATTAGACTTAGAAAAAGGAAATATTTCAATAAAAAATATTAAGGATAAAATATATTTATTAAATAGTATTAAAAATAGTATTACAGTATACAATTTGAATTTAGAAAAAATATTTTCTTTTGGTTCAAAAGGAATGACCGAAAAAAAGTTTAATCATATAGGAGAAATATATATGATTAAAGATAAATTATATATATTTGATGAATATAATTATAGAATTCAAATTTTAGATAAAAATTATAATTATTTATCACAAATCTTATTGCCAAAATTTGAATATATATATAAACCTTATTATAGTTTTAATTATGATTTGAGTTATAATAATGGCATTATTTATATATTAGATAAATTTAATAAAAAAGTTTATGAGTATGATGTTAAAACTAATAAAAAAATCAAAAAAGAGTTAAATTTAGCAGAGATGGTTTCTCCAGCTAAAATGTTTTTTATAAAGAAAAGTTTGGTATTATTTGATAAATCAAATAATAATATCTATTTTCCTGGAGTAAAAACAACAAAAAAAGTAAAAGAAGAGGGAAAGAAGAATAATGTTGAAATATTAAATGGTTCGAAAATTATAGAAAAGGATAATAATATATTTTTTATTAGAGAAAGTAGTATTTATAAATATAATATACAAACAAAAAAAGAAAAAAAAATAATAGATTTTAAGAAGATTTCAAAAGGAGAATATCTAAAACCTATAGCTTTATCAGAAGATAAAAAGAATAATTTATATGTAGTAGATAATTCGTTAAATAAAGTATTAATCTATGATAAAAAAGGGAGTTTTGTTAAAGAAATTGAAAATATAGGGATATTTCCAACAGATATAGCAATAGATGATAATAATAATAAATATATTTCTATCGCAGGAGAAAATAGAATAAAAAAATATAATTGGAAAAATAGATTAATTTTTACTTATGGAGGATATCAAGAATTTCCTTGTAATTATAAATTTTGGTATGACAATTTAGATAAAAAAGAAAAAGAGAAAAAGAAAAAAAGTGAAGATAGATATATTTATAATTTAAAACTAGATTTAGATAGTATGGGATACATATATGTTTTAGATTCAAAAGAGATGAATATAAAAAAATATGACAATTTTTTTTCGGAAAAAGATATAATTGGTGGAAGAGAATCTTTATTAAATATAGTAAGAGGAAAAAAGAGCTTTGATAAATTTGGCTGGGATGAACAGAATTTAGATAATTTAAGTGATATATTTTATAATGATAATAAAATATATGTTTTGGATAGATTTTATAAAAGGATAGATATTATAGAAAATGGGAAACTCACTAAATTTATAGAAGATAAATTTTCAGAGAATGGTTTAAATGGAATTTATGTAAAAAAC
This sequence comes from Haliovirga abyssi, assembly GCF_030295325.1. GTDB lineage: Bacteria > Fusobacteriota > Fusobacteriia > Fusobacteriales > Haliovirgaceae > Haliovirga > Haliovirga abyssi. The sequence goes on from NZ_AP027059.1 coordinate 1,012,712, forward strand.
GATAAAATTTATGTAACAGATACTTATAATTTTTCAATAAAAATATATGATAATAGCTTAAAAAGGATTAAAGATGTATCTTTATTGCAATATGGGATTATGCCAGTTAAAATTTATGGAGATTATATTATAGGGATTTCAACAAAAGAAGCTTTAAAGAAAAACTATAGAATATATAATATAAAGGAGCTTTTAAATGATTAGTTTGAATTCTGTAAATGTGATTTTGAGTTCTAAAGAGATATTAAAAGATATAACAATGGAAGTAAAAGAAGGAGAAGTTTTTTCTATATTAGGGCCTTCTGGATGTGGAAAAAGTGTTTTGCTACAAAATATCATTGGATTAATGAAACCTAACAAAGGTGAAATTATTATTGACAATATAGATATAACTAAATGTAATAAAAAAGAATTAAATCAAATAAGAAAAAAATGTGGATTTTTATTTCAGCATTCTGCTTTATTTGATTCAATGACAATAGAAGAAAATTTAGCATTTCCAGTTTTACAACATACAAATTTAAGTTATGATATAATAAAAGAAAAAATAAATGAAAAATTAAAAATAGTAGGGTTAAATGGTATAAATGATAAAAAGCCATCAGAATTATCAGGAGGGATGCAAAAGAGAGCAGCTCTTGCGAGAAGTATAATATTAGAACCTAAGTATATGTTTTATGATGAGCCAACAACTGGATTAGATCCAATAATGTCAAATGTAATAAATGATTTGATAATAGATTTAAATAAACGATTAAATATTACATCAATTGTAGTGACTCATGATATGAAATCTGCTTTTAAAGTTTCAGATAGATTAGGGCTTTTATATAACGGAGAAATTATAGTTCAAGGAGACAAAGAGTATATGAAAAAGATAGATGACCCATACTTTTTACAATTTATTGAAGGTGAAACAAATGGGCCTATAGATTTAAATTTTATAAAGAGGTGATTAAAATAGTTAAGAAAGAAACTTTTATTGGAATTTTTGTATTTATAAGTATTATAGCGTTAATTATTTTTTTATTTAGTTTAGGAAAAATAAGTTTATCTTCAAATTATTATGTTGTAAAAGTAAGTTATAAAGATGTTAGTAATTTAGAAATAGGTACTCCAGTATTATTAGCAGGAGTGAAAGTTGGAAAAGTAAAAAATATATATTTAGATGATGGAAAAGTTATAGTTGAATTATATATTAAAAAAAATATCAAAATAAGAAAAGGGGCAAAAGTTGCTATATTTTTAAAAGGTGTAATGGGAGATTTGATAGTTAGTATATATAATCCATTAAAAGGGGATGAATATTATAAGAATAAAGATGTTCTTGAAGGGATTGATCCAATATCTTTAAATACATTAGTAGACCAGCTATCAGAAACTATAGTAATAATCAATGGTTTAAAGGATACTATTGATAAATTACCAATAAAAGAAACAAAAGAATTGATAATAAATTTAAATAAAGCATCAAAAAGTTTAGATAAAACATTATTGGAAAGTAATAAATTAATAAAAGTAAGCAGTTTAATATTAAATGAGAATAAGAAAAATATAAATTTATTATTAAATGAAATGATAAGTTTTATGAAAAAATTAGATTCTATTATAGATAGTAATAATAAAAACTTAAAAATGGTATATAACTCTATATTATTAACTATTAATAATACGCAAAAGATATTAGATGATAATTCAGATAATATATCAGGAGTTTCTAAAAATTTAAAATTAATAACAGAAGAACTTTTAGAAGTAATAAAAAGTTTATCAAAAGATGACATTAGTAAAGTATCAAAAGGTATAGTTGGTATAACTGATAATATTGACAAGATAGTAAATAGTATAAACGGTTCATTAAATGAAGAAAATAAAGGTAAAGTTTCTAAAAGTTTAAAAAATATAGAAGATTTAAGTGATAAATTAAAAAAATATACTAATAATAAAATAAAAAAAGAGATTAATTTAGAATATACAAATAAAAATAATAAAATTAATGGGAATATAAAGCTAGAATTAAAAAATGAAAATAGTAATTATTTTGTAGGAGTAAATAGTGGAGAGTTTTCTGATAAATTAAAAAATTTTAATTTGACTTTAGGGAAATATTTTGATAGAACTAAAATAGGAATTAAATTTAGAACTGATGGGTATATGGGAACTTTAATAAAATATGAAATAAATAAAAAATTATATTTAACTGGAGATTTTAATAATTTGGAGAATAAAGAAGTGATTATAGGCACAGATTTTTACTTTAAAAATAGTAAAATATATTTAAGATACGAATTAGAAAACTTCCTTCATATTGGGATAGGATATGAATTTTAAGGAGTTATAAATATGAGAGATTTAATTAAAAAGCATAAGTATGCAATGCTTATGCCGGCATTTATAATAGTAATATATATATTTACTAATTTATATATTACATTTAAATATCAAATACAAAATACAGTTAAAACATTAACAAAAACATATGCTAATTTAAATATTAATTTTGTAGATATGAAAATTAAGAATATTAATGAAGTTGAGTTAAAAGATTTTATATTCAAATCAAAAAAAGGTAAAGTGTTATTAAAAGCTCCACGTGTAAAAATTAATTTTAATATTTTTCCATTTAAATTATCTACAATAAAAGTGATTGATGGGAAAATTAATTTTGAAATGTATAAAAATTCTAAAATAAATTTTTTAACTGAATTTGAAAATAAAGAATCAGATTCAAAAGAAAATAAAGAAATACCATTAAATAAAATTATATTTGAAAATTCAAACATTAATTTTCAAGATTTTAGTAAGAAAAATATTATTAGTAGAGATTTAAAAAATTCAAATGGGATAATATCTTTTTATAATGGGAAAATAAAAATAATAGCTGAAGGGTCTACAAAATATAAAGAAAAATTAAATTTAAACTTAACATTTGATAAAAAACTAAAATTATTAATAAATATAAAAAATTTACTTATTAATGAAAATGATATGCAATATATTGGAGAATTATCAGGAATTAATAGGTATAAAGGAAGAGGGAACATAACATTAACCATAGAAGATAAGAATATAAATGTAAAAGGTGATTTTCATAATGCATCATTACATTATAATGAAATTGAGGATAAAATATATAATATAAATGGAAAATTTGATTATAAAAATAAGAGATTAAATTTATATACTTTTGGATATGTAAGTGGTAAGAAATATGATTTAAATTTATTATATTTAAATAGTAAATTAAATATTAAAATAAGTACCAAAAATATAACATATAATGATGTAGAAAAATTTAAACCAATAAAAAATTTAAATTTAAAAATTAAAGGAAAAATAGAAAAAGCTAATGTAGATTTTAATTATATTAATGATAAACCTTATGCAACAATTATAGCGAAATCTAAAAAGATTTTTGTATTTGAAAATGAATTAAAAAATGTAAATCTTAAAATGGTTTATGATGAAAAAAGATTAAATATAAAAAATGTAGAGTTTAGTTATTCTAAAGATAATCTTTTTTCTGGTGAATTAGTAGGAAATGCAATTTTAACAGGAAAAAAAATAGATGGGAATATAGAAATAAAAAAAATTAAAAATATTTATATTGAAAGTTTAACAAATTTAAAAGGAACTTTTATAGGGCAATTAGATAAAAATATTATAGAAATAAATTTGAAAAATAAAGAATTCGGGAATATATTTATTAGAAATGATTTTTTAAAAAATAGTATAGAAATTAAAAGCAAAATAATTAAAAAACAAAAATTAAAAATAGAAAATCAGGAGTTATTAACAAAAGGGAATTTAGATATAAATTATAATTTTAAAAATTTAGAATTTGAAAAAGGAAGTTTTAATTTAGAAGGAGAATATAAAAATATTAGTTGTTTTGTTAATGGTACTATATTATCAAATATAATGAGGATAAAAAAGTTATATATAAAGAATGAAATTGCATTTGGAACTTTAGATGGGCTATTTAATTTAAAAACATTTTTTTATAAACTGAATATAAAGAAATCAAGGATTAATGTTAAGGGGTCTAATATAGATTTATATACAGATGGGATATTAACAGGGAAAAAAGAAAAATTTTATTATAGTGGAACTATTTCAAGTGAAAAAGGAAATTATATAGGAAATTATTCTGGTCTAAAAGGGAAAATTAATTTATCATATAATGGTATATTTAAAGGAAACTTCTTAGGAGAGTTGAAAAAAATAGAATATAATAATTTTAATTTTCAAGATTTAAGTATAAATATAAGTTTAAATGATAAAATATTAAGTTTTAAAAATATTTCAAATAGATTTGTAACTGTTTTGGGTGACTATAACATAGATTCTAAAAATATGGATTTGAAATATGAATTAACAAATTATAAATTAAATGATTTGAAGTGGTTAGATGCAGAAGGATTAAATTTATATATAAAAAAAATAAATGGAAAGATTAGTGGAGATTTTACAAATCCTAAAATATATTTTGATTTAAAAGAATTAAATTTAAAATATAAAAAAAATGATATTTTATTTTCTGGAAATGGAGAAATATCAGATAATATATTAAAATTAAATAAAGCTAAGATAGATGATAATTTAATTACAGGAAAAATAGATTTAATAAATAAAAATATAGATATACATACAAATATATTTGAGGAAAATTTAAATAAATACTATGATTTCAAAATACCAGATTATTTAAAATATAGGATATTAGGAGATATTAATATTTGGGGAAATATTAAAAATTTAAAATCAGTAGGAGAATTAAATATTGATTCTATTAATTATAAAGATATAAAACTTCCTTCTTTATACTGCAAATTTTCATATAATAAAGGTAATGTTTTTAATTTTTTAAATAGTGGTATATTTGACATATCAAATATAGAAATTAGAAACTATAAAAACAGAAAAACAGCATTAAAAGGTAAAGGAATTGCAAATTTTAAAGATAAAGAGTTTAGTTTGAAAATTCCTGACCAAAATATAAATATAAATAATTTTGGGATAGATAATATTAACGGACAACTAAATGTTAAATATAACTTTATCTATAAAAATAAAAACATAGAATATGAATTGATAGCTAATTCAGATATGTTAAATATTTTTGATGCAAAAATAATTAATTTAGAAAATCATATAGAAGGAAATAATAGTGAATTAACTTTAAAAATTTTAAGGTTATATTATAATAGCAATAAATTTGAAGCATATGGAAATTTAGATATGAAAAATTTAAAGTATAATTTTAGAATTAACGCCCAAAAGTTAAGATTAAAAACATTTGCATTTTTATTAAAAGATAAATTAAAGTTAATAGATGGAGAAGTTGATGCGAACATATATTTGAATGACGATAGTACATACGGAACTATTAAATTGAATAGAGGAAGTTTAATAACAAAGGATGAAAAAATTGTTTTAAAAAATATAAGTGGAATTGGCGTTATAAATAAAAATAAATTTTCTATTTCAAAATTTTATAGTGATATTAATGGTGGGGATTTAAGTGGAAGTGGAAATTTAGAATTAGATGTACCGGATATTTCAAATATAATGAAATATAAACCAAAAATAAATAATTGGGATTTTAATATAAAAGCTGAAAATGTAAAATATTATTTAAATAAAAATATAAATGTACTGTTTGACACAAATCTAAAAATTAAAAATAAAAATATATTAGGTAGCCTAAAGATAAAATCCGGCGAATTTTCTGGAATAGAATCAGGATTAAAAAAAGATAATAAAAATTATAGTGATATTTTTAAAGGTTTAGAAGTTGGATTGGATGTTTCTATATCAAAAGAATTTAAAATTCATTTAGCAAATATATCAATATTGGAGGATTTGGAAGCATCTATTTCAGGAAATGGGAATTTAACTATTGAAAATAAAAAAATTAATTTTTTAGGAACTATATCAACTGAAGAAGGAGTTATAACTGTAAACAATAATGATTTTAAAATAGAAAATGGGTTTATTGTTTTTGATGATCCATATCTGTTTTTTCCAGAGTTGAATCCTTCTATCTCTTTATTAGCTAGTACTAATATAGCAGGGGAAACAATAGATGCTCAACTACTTGGAGATCTAAAAAGCATAAAATTAAATTTGAGTTCAAGTTCTAATTTGAATTATTCAGATATAATATCTTTATTAACTTTTCATAAAAAAATAGGAGAACTTTCTCCTGGAGGGGTTGTAAGGGATGTTTTAGCAAGGCAACTTAATTCAGAAATAGTATTTAATCCATTATCAAAAAGGATTGCTAAAATATTAGGAATAAGCAAATTCAAATTATACTCAAATATATTAGAAATAAATGATAAGGAGGGAGAACTAAATTTAACAAATGATATTAGATTAGGTGCAACTTTAGATTTGGGAAATTCTTTATATAAAAATATTTTATTTTGGAATGTAAAAGGAAAATTATCAGATGAAATATCAGGGAAAATTGATTATTATGATGTTTGGCTTAATTATAAGATAAATGATCAAAATAATGTATCAGCTGGTATAAAAGAAGAATATAGTGATGACATTGGAAAAAGTGAGCTACATATTGGATGGAACTTTAAATATAAAATTTATAAATGGTTAGATATGATAAATATATTTAATATTCCTAAAAAATAAAAAAACGGAGGTACAGAAATTGAAGAAATTAATTTTAATTTTAAATTTATTAATTTTAAGTATTGCATTTGGAGATAGTGGAACATTAATAAAAAATATAGAAATAACATCAAATAAAGAGGTTCCTAATGAAATAATTTTAAATAGTATGAAGCTAAAAAAAGGGATGGAATTTAAATCCAATGAAATGATAAATGATTATATTTCCATAAAAAATTTAGAATATATAAAAGATTTAGAAATATATCCTAAAGTGGAAGATAATGGTATAAATTTAATGATAAATGTAGTGGAAGTAGAAGGTGTAAAAAAATTATTAAAAGATAAAGGGATTGTGCCAAATTCAGAAAGAGAAAAGATTGATAAAAATATGATTGTTCAGTCAATAGAAGTATTTGGAAATTCTAAAGTAAAGAAAAAAGATATAATAAAGGAAATACCATTTACAATTGGAAGTTATTTTTCAAAAACAAAAACTTTAGAGGGGAAAAATAAAATATTAGCTATGGGTTATTTCAGAGATGTTAGCCCAGAAGTATTAAAATATAAAGACGGAATATATATAAAATATAGAGTTTTAGAAAATCCAATATTAAAAGGTGTAAAAATAGAAGGAAATACATTAATTGGTACAAAAGAGCTTTTAAGTAAATTCAATACAAAAATTGGAGATATATACAATATTAATATATTGAGAAAAGATATTGATAGTGTTACAAAATCTTATGTTGATAAAGGTTATTTTCTTGCTACAGTATATGATGTGGCATTAGACAATGATTTTAATTTAAATATAAAGGTTTCAGAAGGAATATTAAAAGATATAAAATATGAAAAAATAATAGAAAAAACAAAAGATAATGCAGTAAGTATGTCAAAAGAATTAAAAACTAAAAAATATATTTTAGATAGAGAAGTTTCACTAGAAAAAGGGAAGCCAATGGAGATTGCTAAATACAAAGAAAGTGTAAAAAATATATTTAGATTGGGATTTTTTAAAGATATTAAACCTGACTTTATAAGAGATAAAAATGATCCAAGATATATAACATTGGTATTGCATTTAAATGAAAATAGAAGTGGTTCTATTCAAGGAGGAGTTTCATATGGAAATTCTATAGGATTAACTGGTAATATTAGTGTACAAGATAATAATTTTATGGGAAAATCACAAAATTTAAATTTGAAATTTGAGGTATCTTCAAAAAATAAAAAGTTATACGAACTTAGTTTTTATGATCCTTGGATAAAGGGCAGCAATCATCTATCTTTTGGTTCGGGACTATATAGAACAGAAGTTCAGAATTCGGAAAAATCAGATTTAGATTCAGTGTATACAAATAAAAATGGAATTAGATTTTCAATAGGAAAAGGATTAACAAATAGAATTAGATTAAGTATAGGTACAAAACTAGAAGAAGTAACAGAATATAATGGATCACATGAGGAAATAGATAAATATTCTCTCTTGACATTATACCCTACAATATATTATGATAATAGAGATAATTATTTGGATCCTAAATCAGGAGAATATGCAAAATTTAGTACTACTTATGGAAAAGTATTTGGAAGAACAAATTATTATTTAATGGATTCAGAGTTTAGAAAATATCATAAATTTTTAACAGATAAAAATCATATGGCGTATAGAGTGTTATGGGGATATGCCAGCGAAGAAACACCTAAGTCACAAATATATGCTGTTGGTGGTGGTAACAGCTTAAGAGGATATACAAGTTATGATTATGAAGGTAATTTTGAATTAGTATTAAACATAGAAAATAGGTATCAAATTGATGATAATGTTCAAGGTGTCATATTTTATGATGTAGGAAGAACTTGGACACTATTCAAAGATTTTAGTGGATTAAAAGATATAAAAATGGGATATGGAATAGGTCTTAGAGTAAAAACTCCATTAGGGCCATTAAGATTTGATTATGGATGGCCGATAAATGATAAAGATAAGAGTGGTGGTAAGTTTTATTTTAATATAGGGCAATTATTTTAGGTTATTAGAAATAAAAAATATTGGGAGGAGAAAAAAATATGAAAAAAATAGCAGTAGTTATATCATCATTATTAATAAGTGCATCAATATTTGCAGGAGGATTAGGTAAGGTAGATACTCAAAAAGTTCTATCTAAATATCCAGAGACACAAAGAACACAACAATTTTTACAATCTCAAAAAGAAAAAATGCAAAAAGATTTAGATGCAGGAAAAGAAAAAGTCGCAAATTATCAAAAAGAACTAGAACAAAAAGGGGATAAAGCTACAAAAGAAGAGAAAGATAAATTAGATAAAATGAAATCAGAATTTGCAAAAAATTATAAAGGAATGCAAAGTAGTTTAGACCAATTACAATATACAATGTATGAAAAATTAAAATCAGATATAAATTTAGCAATAAAACAAGTTGCTAAAAAAGATCAATTAGATGCGATATTTGATAGTGCTGTTGTATATTATGGAGCAACAGATGTAACAGACGATGTAATAAAATTTTTATCAGGAGTTGAAAAAATAGATTTAAGTAAGTAGGAGGAAATATGTACTCAGTAGAAGAAATTGCAAAATTAATTGATGGGAAAATTATTGGAGATAAAAATTTTAAAGTAGAAGGATTAGCTCCATTTTATGAATCAAAAGAGAATAAAATTACATTTGCTTTAGATGAAAAATTTTTAAAAAATTTAAACAAGACTTTATCAAAAGCAATTATAATACCAGAAGGAATTATTACAGAATTTGATAATAACAAAATATATATATTGGTAGATAAAAGCCCAAAAGAAAAGTTAATGAAAATATTGAAATTTTTTAAAAAAGAACAAAAAGAGATAGAAAAAAATATAGAAGAAGATTTAAATATATACGTAAATGTAAAAATTTCTCCAAATTGTTATATTGGTCATAATGTTAAAATAGGAGAAAACAGTATAATATATCCTAATGTAACAATATTAGAAGGAGTAACTATAGGAAAAAATAGCATAATATATCCTAATGTAACAATAAGAGAATTCTGTAAAATAGGTGATAATGTAATTATTCAACCAGGAGCAGTTATTGGTTCTGATGGATTTGGATATATTCCATTGAATGGAATGCATCAAAAATTAGAACAAATAGGGAGTGTCATAATAGAAGATAATGTGGAAATAGGTTCAAATACAACAATTGATAGAGGAGCTATTGGAGATACAATTATAAAAAAAGGGACAAAAATTGATAATTTAGTTCATATTGCACATAATGATAAAATAGGAGAAAATTGTCTTATAATAGCTCAAGTTGGGATATCTGGAAGTGTTGAAGTTGGAGATAATACAATTTTAGCAGGACAAACAGGAGTTGCAGGACATTTAAAAATAGGTAGTAATGTTGTAATAGCTGCAAAATCTGGAGTAACAAATAATGTTCCAGATAACTCAAGAATGGCAGGATTTCCATTAAGAGCTCATAAAGATGATTTACGAGTAAAAGTGGCAATGGGAAAAGTACCTTCTTTGATAAAACAAATTAAGAAATTGGAAAAAAAATTGGAGGAAAAATAAAGTGAAAAAAAAATATTTTATTTTAATAATGTTTTTAGTTATATCGATAGTTGCTTTAAGTAAACCAGCAAGTAAAGGGTTTACGGGGTTAATTGATTTTCCAACTGCATATAATTTAAGAATAAGCAATTATTCAGTAACTGGGTTAATAGATCATCTTGAGGGAAACAGTAAATTTGGCATTATGTTAGAAGGTGGATTTATTCCTCAAATTGAAGCGGGAATAAAATTATCAAGTGAAGACAAATTAATAAATCAAAAATTATTAAAAGCTAATTTTAAATTTCAATTTGTACAAGAAGCAGATAATCCTGCAATGGCAATAGGGTTTGTAGAAGATGAAGATGTGGTTTATGGTTATTTAGTTGCGTCAAAATCGATAAGAAAATTATTAAATAAAAAAATATTTTTAGATACTTCAGTAGGATTAAAATATAATGAAAATTCAGAAGCAAGTTTTTTTGTAGGGTTAGGATTTCCAATCTTTCAAAAGATAAAACTATTATCAGAGGTATATTCATATAATAGTGAAAATAAATTGGGAGAAAAAGAAAAAAAAATCAGTTATAATATAGGTGGAGAATTTTATACAACTTCAAATGTTTCTACAAAAGTTTTTTGGAGAGAAATTGATGATAGTGTTGGAATTTCAATAAGTTATACAGGAATATATGACAGATAATTTATAGTTTTAAATATAAATTTTGAATATATTATTTTTTGCTATTCCTAAAGAGGGTGAGAAAAATGGAATTAGAAGAATGGAATAATCTTCAATGTCAGTTATTTAAAGAATGCAATTTAAATGTAAAAAATATTGTAGAGGTTTATAGAGTTGCCTCTAAGATTGCACATTTAAGAGAATTAGAGGATTTTGAACTAGCACTAGGTTATGCTAAAGATATTTTAATGAAAGAAGTAGGATGAAAATATCAAAAGAATATATTATAATTTGATTTTGATCTATAAAAATGAAAGGGAATTTTATAAAATTTTCCTTTCATTTTTATATTGAGGAACGGCTTAAAAATAACCTTTAGTTAAAGAAGCTTACTTTTTAAACGTTCTTGAGGAACGGCTTAAAAATAATCTTTTTATTAAAGAAACTTATTTTTTAAACGTTTTCATATGATATACTACAAAAGTTTTTTGGAGGAAAATTTGAAAAAAGAAATTAAATACAGATTTGAAGTATCCTTATATTATATAATAAAATTTTTTATATTATTATTTCCAATGAAAATTAGATATAAAATTGCTGAATTTTTTGGAGTAATAATTTATAAATTATTAAAAATAAGGAAAAGGGTTACATTAAAAAATTTAGAAATAGCTTTCCCAGAAGCAGATAATATTACAATAGAAAAAATAGCGTTAGAGTCCTATAAAAATATTTCTAAAACATTTTTTGAACTATTGTGGTTAGATGAAATAAAAACCAAACTTGTAGGGAGAGAAAAATTAGATGTAGAATTAAAAAAAGGGAAAGGAGTAATTTTATTATCTTTACATATTGACAATTGGGAGATATTAGGGCAAGAATTAGGTAAAAGTGGATATAATGTTTATGGGGTGGCAAAATCACAAAGTAATAAAATTTTAGATGAAATAATAAATAATATAAGGACAAAACATGGTGCAAAGGTTATTTTTAAAGGGCGAAATTCTTCTAGATTATTAATAAAAGCTTTAAGAGAAAATGCAATATTAGGATTAATATCAGATCAATATACTAACGATAGTGAAGTTATATTTTTTAATAAAAAAACAAAAGCTCCAACTGGAGCGGCAGTTTTAGCATTGAAATTTGATGTCCCTGTTTTTTTAGCATATACAGTTAGAGAAAAAGATAATACACATATATTTTATTTTGAAAAAAAAATAGATTTACAAAAAACAGGAGATGATAAACAAGATATAAAAACTAATACTCAAATATGTACAAGTGAAATAGAAAAAGTAATAAGAAAATATCCAGAACAGTGGTTTTGGCAACACGATAGATGGAGGATAAAATGAAAATATTAGGAGTTATTCCTGCTAGATATGGTTCTAGCAGATTTGAAGGGAAGCCATTAGCATTAATTAATGGAAAAACAATGATAGAATGGGTTTATAAAAGGGCGTTGAAATCAAATGTAGATAAACTAATTGTGGCTACTGATGATATGAGGATTTATGATAAAGTTAAAGAATTTGGCGGAGATGTTATGATGACTTCTAATTCTCACAAAACAGGCACAGATAGGATAATAGAAGTAGCAAAAGAATGGAATGAGTATGATGTTATAATAAATATCCAAGGTGATGAACCATTAATTGAAGTAGAGATGATTAATCAATTGATTGTTCCATTTGTAGAAAATTCTAAATTAAAAATGGCTACTTTAAAGCATGAAATATCGAATAAAAATAATATTGTTAATCCAAATATTGTAAAAGTAATTACTGATAAAAATGGATATGCTCTATATTTTAGCAGAACTCCAATACCATATAATAGAGACAAAAAAGATGCAAAATATTATAGACATATTGGAATTTATGGATATAATAGACAATTTTTATTAAATTATAACAATTTAGAAAAAAGTGTGTTAGAGGAAATGGAATCTTTAGAACAATTAAGAGCATTGGAAAATGGATATAAAATTAAAGTTGAAACTACAAATTTTGATGTACGAGGAGTAGATACTCCTGAAGATTTGCATGAAGTTGAAAGAATAATAAAAATAAAAGGAATTAAAATATAAGGAGGAGTAATGAAACTTACAGAAAAATTAATCAGGGATACTAAAAATATAGAGACACCAGCATTAATTATGGATTTGGATATAATAGAAAATAATTATAAGTCATTAGTAAAAAATATTGATAATTCACAAATATTTTTTGCAGTAAAGGCTAATTCTCACCCTAAGATTGTGGAAAGATTAGTTAGATTAGGCTCTTCATTTGATGTAGCCTCTATAGGTGAATTAGATTTAGTTTTGTCGAAAAATGCTGATGTGAAAAAAATAAGTTTTGGTAATACAATAAAAAAATCTAAACATATAAAATATGCTTATGAAAAAGGAGTTAGAATATTTGTAGCAGATGAGTTTTTAGAAATAGATAAAATAGCAATTAATGCTCCTAATTCGAAGTTATTTGTAAGAATGCAAATGTCAGATTCTGATAGTGATTGGCCTTTGACAAAAAAATTTGGAACAAATATAGAAAAAGCAAAACAACTACTTATATATGCAAAAGAAAAAGGAGTTATTCCATATGGAATATCATTTCATGTAGGGTCACAATGTTATGATAAATATATATGGAAGACAGCACTTTTGAAAACAAAAGATATATTTGATGAATTGAGGGAAGAAGGGATAAATTTAAAATTTATAAATACTGGTGGAGGTATGCCAATAAAACATATTAGAGAAATTCCTACAATTGAAGAGATTAGTGATGTAATTAATGATACTATAAAAACATCTTTTGAGGAATATAAAGATTTAATTGTAGCTGTGGAACCTGGAAGGTCAATGGTTGGTAATGCGGGGATTTTAATTTCAGAAGTAATATTAAGATCAGAAAAAGAAAAAAATGAATGGCTTTATATTGATAGTGGAGTTTTTCACGGTTTAATGGAAACATCACAGGGATTCAAATATGAAATTATAGTCCCAAATAGAGCAGGAGAACTTTGTAATTATACATTATCAGGTCCAACTTGTGATAGCGTAGATACAATGTATGAAAATATTCAGTTACCAGATGATATTGAAATAGGAGATAGGGTATATTTTATAAATGCAGGAGCATATACTACTGGATATGCTAGTAATTTTAATGGAATAGAACCACCAAAAATTTATTTTTTAGATGAAATTTTATAAATAACAGGAGAGGCTTTGATAAAAAGCCTCTTTGTTTTTTATTAGGAAAGTATAAATTTATGCAGAAAATAAGCTACGCCGTTTTTTTGAAATATGCAATTTTTCAAAGCGAAATTTTTCAGAAACCAAAAATTTTGAAAAACATTTATACTTTACATTATGAAGCGTAGCTTATTTTTTTATTTTATAAATAATTACTATTTTCGAAAAAAATAATAAAATAATGTTTGACATATGAAAAAAAATAGAGTAATATTTTTATATAGCGAACAGTTGGAGGTGAGGCTAAAATTATTTTTTAAAAATTTTAAAAAAAGTTTTAGAAAAACAGAATTTTATTAAAAGGAGGGGTAGTTGTGAAAAAGATTGGCAGTTTTATTGCAGGAATACTTTTATCAGCAACAGTTTTTGCGGGAACATCAGAGTATGTAGTTCAAAGGGGTGACACTTTATCGAAAATTGCAAATAAGAACAAAATTAGCGTTCAAAAAATTATGCAATTTAATAATTTGAAAAATATGAATTTTATCAGAGAAGGTCAAAGACTGAAATTAATGCCTATGTATAGCCAAAAAAATTTAAATGAACAAATGGTAATGGCAGCAAATTGGTATCAAACTTCAGGAGAGATGCAAGCATTATCATATCAAGCATTTAATATGGCCAAAATAATCTACTATGCAGATTTGACTTCTAACAAAGATAATGAACAAAAAAGAGCAGTAGTTGTAGATATAGATGAAACAGTTTTAAATAACAGTCCATATGATGCAGGATCTATTGAAACTAATAATTCATATCCAAAAGAATGGAATGATTGGGTTAAATCAGAGCAAGCAGTTCCATTACCTGGTGCAGTAGAATTTTTAAATTTTGTTGTAAAAAATAAAGGTGATGTTTATTATATATCGAATAGAAGTGTTAAGCTATTACAACCTACAATTAATAATTTAAAGAAATTTGGATTTCCAGAAGCAGACAAAGAGCATGTATTATTAAAAGGTAAAACTTCAAATAAAGAACCGAGAAGAGAACAGGTAGCTAAAAATCATAGAATTGTATTGTTAATGGGAGATAATCTTAATGATTTTTCATATGTATTTAGAGGAAAAACAATGTCAGAAAAAGCTGATTTAGTTGATAATTTAAAATCACAATTTGGAAATAAATTTGTATTGCTTCCAAATCCATTATATGGAGATTGGGAAGGAGATATTTATAAAGGAAATTGGGGAATGACACCAGAGCAAAAAAATAAAGCAAGAAAAGAACATTTAGTAAAATGGGAATAACAAAATAAAGAAAAAGGTATCAGAAATTAATCTGATACCTTTTTCTTTATTTTAAATCACATTCTATTTTTTCATTCCATAAGGTTACTTTATTTCTTCCACTGTGTTTAGAGCTATATAAGGCTTCATCTGATTGTTGCTTTAGTTCTTCTAAAGTTGTTGCTGTTTCTGGATAATTAGAAACTCCAAGGCTAATAGTAAGATTCCCCAATGGTTGTAATTCCTCATATGGAAAAGTATTTTCAGCAACTTTTGTTCGTACTTTTTCAGCAAGTTCAGATGCTCCGTTCATATCGGTATTTGGCAAAATAATAGAAAATTCTTCTCCACCATATCTACATACAAAATCTGTTTCTCTACATGTATCTTTAAATAATTTAGAAATAGTGCTAAGAAGAATATCTCCTGCAATATGGCCATTATTATCATTGTAATTTTTAAAATGATCTATATCAATCATAATTAATGACAAAGGAATATTTTCTCGTATGCTTCTAGTCATCTCATTTTTTGAAGAAGTATCAAAGAAACGTCTGTTATATAATTGAGTAAGTTCATCTATTATAGCTATTTTTTTATTTTTTTGATACAGGTGTAAATTATTAATAACTAATGCAGTTTGATGAGAAAAATTTATTAATGAATTTAATCTATATTCCGTATATTTTTTCTTATCAAATTTATTATCAACAATAACAAATCCAAGAATAGTATCATATGAAATTAACGGTACTAAAATAAAATTTTCAAGATTAAATTTTTTAAAAACTTTTTTGTTGCTTTCAGAAAAATTTGAAAAATTTAAATTTACAGTTTCATAATTTTGTTTAGCTAAAATAGTTTTTAGATAAATATCATTACTATAGTTTATTTTGGAAGAATTAACAATTTTGTTAATTGGTTTTATTATTTCAGAAGGAGAATAAAAAAATTCTATTGGACATTTTTCTATTTTTTCCCAAGTAGATTTTGCTTCCTCTTCTGTAATCTCACCAATAGCTTTTTCTCCAAAGAAAAAATTTCCATTTTTTGAAAATAGTATAGCTCTATTAAACCCAATGCCATCATTTGATGTAAGATAAGTTAAATATAAATGATATATTTCATTTAAATCTTTATCTTTTTCCATTAATGTTATAATTTTATTTAATAAATCTAGTTCTCTTATTTTTTTTCTTAGTTGAGAATGGTTTATATGTAAGTCAAATGAAGTAGATACTTGTAATAAAACAGAATTATATTCTGAAAAAAAATCAGGATCCATTAATTTATTAGAATAACCAAGAAGGATATATCCAATATAATTCAATGAAGAATGTAGCTTTAATATTCCAAGATTTTGCAAGTTTATATCCTCATTTTTAAATACAGTAGAAAAAAGTTCTGGTGGAATTATATTTTTTTGATATTGGTCTAAAAATTTAAAATCAATATTAAAAGTTCTATCTAAAAAATTCCCATTAGAAAAAGTTTTTTCATAAAGACCAGTTGTAGGATCGTATAAAATAAAATATATGTTTGGAGTGTTAAAAACAACTCCTAAATTTTCACTTGCAACTTTAAAAAAGTTAATAGAATTACTGCTTTTAGTTAAAGCAATATTAACAGCATCAATTATTTTGTTTTTATAGATCAAAGTTTGTACAAATTGATTAACTTTTGAAAACTCTAAAAAAGAAATTTTATTTTCTATAGGATAAGAACTATTTTCATTTTTTGAAAATGATTCCAAACGATATATCAATTGAAGAATAATTAAAGAAAAAATCAGTGATAATATTATTCCGATTAAAAGAAACTGTGGAAAAGAAAAAAATTGATATGCAAAAACGAATCCAATTAAAATTAAAGAATAAAAAATGGTTAGTTTTCTTAATTTTATTTTCATAAATTATGCGCCTCCCGAATGGTTACTAATAAAAGAAATTATAACATAATTTTAAGGAAAATAAAAGTTGTAATTTAAAAAAAAATAGTATATAATTATTTAAGGATATCAAGTTGCTTTTTAAGATATTCTTAAACTGTTTTTAGGAATAATAATGTTTTTAGGAGGAAATAAAATAATGAATATGAATTATACGCCAAAAGAAATAGTGGAAAAATTAAATAAATATATTATTTCACAAGATGAAGCAAAAAAAAATGTAGCTATAGCTTTGAGAAATCGTTATAGAAGAAAAGAGATACAAGATATAGAATTAAAAAAAGAGATAATTCCCAAAAATATAATTTTGATAGGTTCTACTGGAGTTGGTAAAACAGAAATAGCAAGAAGATTAGCCAAAATAGCAAATGCTCCATTTATAAAAGTTGAAGCTACTAAATATACAGAAGTGGGATATGTAGGTAAAGATGTCGAAAGTATTGTAAAAGATTTGGTAGCTCTTACATTTAGAATGGTACAGAATGAAAAAGCAAAAGAATTAAGAGAAAAATATATTGAAAAAGTATATGAAATTATCGCTAAAAAGCTTTTTTCTTATGAAACTATAAATGATGATAAAAAAGAAGAAATTATAGAAAAAATAAAATCTGGTGAATATGATGAGTCAGAAATAGAGATAAAACCGCATTCAAAATCAATTTCTCCAGTAATAGAAGTTTATTCTAATGGAAGAGGAGATGGACCAGAAGGATTAGGCAATATTACTGAAATGTTAGATGATTTAGTATCTGGATTATCAGGAAAACCTCAAAAACAAAAAAAGATAAAAGTAAAAAATGCAATAGAAATATTATTGCAAGAAGAGATAAATGAGAATACAAATAAAGAAGATTTAATAAGGGAAGCAATAAATAAAGTAGAAAATGATGGGATAATTTTTATAGATGAAATTGATAAAATAGCAGAAAGAGGAACTAGATCAGAGGTATCAAGGCAAGGAGTACAAAGAGATATTTTGCCAATTGTAGAGGGGACAACGGTTATGACTAAATATGGGCCAGTAAAAACTGATCATATTTTATTTATAGCAGCAGGAGCTTTTTCTATGACAAAGCCATCAGATCTTATGCCTGAATTACAAGGTAGATTTCCAGTAAGAGTTGAGTTGAAAAATTTATCAAAAGATGATTTCGTAAAAATATTGACAAATGTTAAGAATAATTTAGTATATCAATATATAAAATTATTAGAAGTAGAAGATGTAACATTAGAAGTAACAGATGAAGCAGTAGATAAAATAGCAGAATACGCTATTTTATTAAATGAGAAAATTGAAAATATAGGAGCTAGAAGATTACATTCGGTAATAGAAAAAGTTTTAAAAGATATTTTGTTTGAGGCACCTTATGGAGAAAACAGGAAGATAATATTAAAAGGTAAAGATATTGATGATAAATTTAAAGGAGCTATAAAAAAAGAAAATTTAGAGAATTATATATTATAAAATTTTTTAGAAAATAGAAAGGTCATTTTTGGTATTATGATCAAAAATGATCTTTTTATAATTAAGACTCAGAAAAAATCAAAGAAAGGAATTTAAATAAAAAATGTATTTAAAATCTATAGAAATATCTGGCTTTAAGTCATTTGCAGACAAAACTAAATTAAATTTATCAAAAGGGATAACTTCAATAGTTGGTCCAAATGGAAGTGGTAAAAGTAATGTTTTGGATGCTGTATTGTGGGCATTAGGAGAACAAAGCTATAAAAGTATAAGAGCTAAAGAGGGGAGTGATGTAATTTTTTCTGGTGGGAAAAATTCAAAGAAAAAAGGAATGGCAATGGTTTCTTTAATAATTGATAACAATAACTCTCTTTTAGATATAGAATATAATGAAATAAAAATAACTAGAAAAATATTTTCATCTGGAGAAAATGAATATTATATTAATGATGGTAAAGTTAGATTAAAAGATATTCACGAATTATTTATGGATACTGGTATAGGGAAAAAAGCCTATTCTGTTATTGGACAAGGAAAAGTAGAAGAGATAATAATGTCTTCACAAAAAGAGTTAAGAGAAATAATAGAAGAAGTGGCAGGAATAAAAAAAATAAAAAAGAGGAAAGAGGAAGCTGAAAAGAAATTAGAAAAATTAAATGATAACATTGAAAAAATAGAAATTATAGAAAATGGAATAGTTGAAAGATTAGGACCTTTAAAAAAACAGTATGAAAAAGCAATAAAATATAGAGAACTTAATGAAAGTTTGAATGAATATAGATATGTTATTTATAAAAAGCAAAAAGAAACTTTAGGAATAAGTTTAGAAAAAATAGGTGTTGAAAAAGATAGAAAATTAGATGAATTAGAAAAAATTAAAGAAAATTTCAAAGCGACAGAAGAAAATTTAGAAAAACAAGTTCAATTAAAAGAAGCATTACAAAATAAAATTTTTGAAAAAGAAAATTCATTAAAAGAGATTGAAACTGTTTTAAATATAAATGAAAATAATAAAATTTTATATTTTGAAAGAGAAAATAATAATAAAAAAAGTTTAGAAAAGATTAATTTGGATATAATAGAATTAAATACACTACAAGATACAAGAAAAAAAGAGATTATAAAATTAAAAAAAGATGTTAATGAAATAGAAAATGAGATAAAAAAACAATTTGAAATTTTAGAAAAAGATAAAGAAGAGGTTGATGGAATCCAAATAAAAACATTAAACTTGGAAAAATCATTAGAAAAAAGCAAAAAAGATATTTTCAATTTAGAAATAGAAAAAGCCAAGTTACAAAATAAATTAGAAAGCAAAGATAATAAAGTAAAAAAAATTGAGATACATATTAAAAATTTAGAGATAGAAAACAGAGAGGTTATAGATGAAAAACATAAAGCAATAGAGGAAAGTAATAAAATTGTAAAGAATATAGATGAAAATCGTTCTAAATTAAGAGAGATACAAATTAATATAGATGATAAGTTTGAACAGATTAAAGAATTAAAAAAAACAGTTGAAAATAAAAATGTTATAGTGGAAGAATTAAATAGAAAATTAAATAATAGAATAT
This sequence comes from Haliovirga abyssi, assembly GCF_030295325.1. Classification (GTDB taxonomy): domain Bacteria; phylum Fusobacteriota; class Fusobacteriia; order Fusobacteriales; family Haliovirgaceae; genus Haliovirga; species Haliovirga abyssi. Next base: position 1,033,077 of record NZ_AP027059.1, read on the forward strand.
TAAAATCACAAGCTCTTAATAGAATGAATGAAAATTTTGAAGGATTATTTAAGGGTGTAAAAGAGATTATAAAATCAAATATAAGTGGAGTAATTTCACCATTTATGGATATAATAGAAATTCCAGAATATTTAGAAACAGCAATAGTAACAGTAGCTGGAAATAGTTTACAAGATATAGTAGTAGAGAATAGTAGTGTGGCTAAAAAATGTATAGAATTTTTAAAAAGAGAAAAAAAAGGAAGAGCATCTTTTTTGGCATTTGATATGGTTAGTAAAAGTAAGGGTGGAAAAATAGAAAAAAAAGATGGAATTCTTGGAAGATTATCAGAATTAGTAAAATATGATAATCAATATAAAGATGTTGTAGAGTTAGTTTTAGGGAATATATTAGTAGTAAAAGATGTAAATATTGGGATAAATATTCAAAAAAAGAGATCTTTTTATGGAACAATAGTAACGTTAGAAGGAGAAGTTATACATTCTAAAGGAAAAATAAGCGGTGGAGAAAAAGTTAAAAATGGCATAACTATGATATTTGAAAGAAAAAAAGAGATTAATAATATAAATGAAGAAATAACTAATATTGAAGAAATATTAGTAAAAGAAAAACAATATGAAATTAAAATTAAAAAAGATATAAATATACTTATAGATAAAATAGAAGAATTAAATATCAATAAAAGTAATATAGAGGATATTCTAAAAAAATTAGGTTCAGAAAAAGAGAAGAGAGCATATTTATTAAATAGTATAGAAAATAAATTAGAAGTTATAGAATATGAACTTAAAAATGAAAAAAACTATTTAAATGAAATTATTGAAAACAGTTCTAAACAAAACAATGAGGTTAAAATTATTGAAGAAGATATTTTAAAATTAAAAAATAATATTTTAGAGCTTGAATTTAAACTAAAAGAAAATAGAAAAAAATCTGAAAAAAATTCAGGAGAATATTATGAAAAAAAATCTAAAATTGATATTTTGAAGCAAAAAAAAGAGTTTGTTGAAAAAAATCTATTTGATAAAGAGGAACAATTAAAAAATGTTTTAGAAAATCTTAATAAAAATAACAGTCAAAGAGATATTTATATTTCTGAAATAGAAGATTTAGAGAAAAAGCTTTTAAAAATTGATGAAATATTATCTGAGAAATCAGGATTTTTGAAAAATATGCAAACTGGAATAGAACAATTAAAAGAAGAATTTTTAAATTTTCAAAATTTAGAAAAAATGAAAATAATTGAAATAAAAGAGATTGAAAAAGAGTTAATAAAAAATGAAAATAGTTATCATATAATAATAAAAGAATATGAAGTGCTGAATGATGAATTTGAACAAATAATTAAAAAGTTTTCGGAAGTTGATTATGAAGGGGAACTAGATGAAGCACTTTTAAAATTACCAGTAGATATTTTAAAATCAGAAATTAATAAATTAGAAAGAAGTATAAATAAAATTGGAGAAATTAATTTATATTCTATTGAAGAATATAAAGAATTGTCAAAAAAGTATGAAGTTTTAAAATATCAAAAAGAAGATTTGATTAATAGCAAAAAGGAACTTGAAAAATTAATAGCATCTATTTTAGAAGAGTTATTAAATAATTTTGTGTTAGCATACAAAGAATTAAAAAACAACTTTAGTTATACTTGTCAAGAGATGTTAGGAATGGCAAAAGGAGAGATATTATTAACTAATAGCGAAGATTTATTAAATACAGGTGTAGAATTAAAAGTTAAATTTAATAATAAAAAAGAGCAATCACTTAGTTTATTATCTGGAGGAGAAAAATCAATGATTGCTGTGGCGTTTATAATGGCAATCTTTATGTATAAGCCAAGTCCATTTACATTTTTTGATGAGATAGAAGCTGCTCTTGATGAAACAAATACTAAAAAGCTGATATTAATGTTGAAAAAATTTACTGAGAAATCACAATTTATTTTAATTACGCATAATAAAGAGACAATGAAAGAATCAGATACATTATATGGAGTTACTATGGATAAAAGTGAGGGAGTATCGAAATTATTGTCAGTTGATATGTAGAATAAGCTTTTAGAGGAGGTTTAACATATGATTAGAGATGTAAAATTAGAAGATAGTAAAGCAATATGTGATATTTATAATTATTATATTGAAAATACAATAATTACTTTTGAATTAGAAAAAATAGATAGTAAAGAGATGGAGAATAGAATAAAAGAAATTTCTAATAAATATTGCTGGATAGTATTTGAAGAGGAAAATGAAATTTTAGGATATGCTTATATAGGTTTATGGAAAAGTAGAGAAGCGTATAATAGAGTATCTGAAGTTACAGTTTATTTAAAAAAGGGATATGACAGAAAAGGGATTGGGACAAAATTATTAAAAGAATTAATGAATAGAGCTAAAAAAATGGAGAATATGCATAGTTTAATAAGTGTAATAGCAATTCCTAATGAAGGAAGCATAAAATTACACGAAAAGTTAGGATTTACTAAAGCTGCATATTATAAAGAAGTGGGATATAAATTTGACAACTATATTGATGTGGAATGTTTGCAGTATATATTATAAAATTGTGAAAAAGCTGAATTAATTTTCAGCTTTTTTTAATTTTCAATTTCACATTATACATTTCAAATTATATTCACTATCTATAAATTCTTTTACATTATAAAATTTGAATTATTAAAAAAAATTAATTTAATTTTTTTGCTATTTTGATGTATAATATGTTTAAGCTTAATTTAGCAAAGTAAAATACAAAAAATTAATTTGAGGAGGGAATAAATTGGAAGAATTAATAAAAGAAAAAGCTAAAACAGTAGAAAAATTAAAGTTAGAAATAGGAAAAGTGATTGTAGGTCAAGATTATATGGTAGACAGAATTTTAGTAGGTATATTTACTGGAGGACACGTTTTATTAGAAGGAGTCCCTGGACTTGCAAAATCATTAACAGTGAGTACAATATCAAAAGTTTTGGGAACAGAATTTAATAGAATACAATTTACACCAGACCTTTTGCCAGCAGATGTAATAGGTACAAGAATGTATAATCAACCAACAGGAGAATTTATAACAAAAAAAGGACCGATATTCAGCAATATTATATTAGCAGATGAAATAAATAGAGCACCTGCGAAAGTTCAATCAGCACTTTTAGAAGCAATGCAAGAAAAACAAGTAACAATAGGTGAAGAAAGTTATCAATTGGACAGACCATTTTTGGTGTTAGCTACTCAAAATCCATTAGAACAAGAGGGAACGTATCCTTTGCCAGAAGCTCAACAAGATAGATTTATGTTAAAATTAAATGTAGATTATCCAAAAAAAGATGAAGAAAAGATAATAATTGATAGATTAACAGGAGAAGATAGAATTGAAGATACAAAATTGGAAGCTTTAGTTTCTAAAAAAGATATATTTGAAATTAGAGAATTAGTAAGAAAAGTTTATGTAAGTGATGAACTAAAAAATTATGTGTTGGATATAGTCTTTAAATCAAGAGAAAAATCAGATTATATAGAGTGTGGAGCATCTCCAAGAGCTTCTATTAATTTAATATTAGCTTCAAAAGCAATTGCATTTTTAAACGGAAGAAACTATGTAATTCCCGATGATGTAAAAGAGATTGCATATGACGTTTTGAGGCACAGATTAATTTTGACATATGAGGCAGAAGCTGAAGATTTGAAAGTAGAGGATATTATTGAAAATATATTAGGAAGTGTTAATATACCGTAGAGGGGATAGTTAATAATATAAAAAATAAAAAATAAAATATAAGAAGATTTTTAACCACTGGATGGGCACAGATAAAATATAAAAAAAGGCAAAAATATAAAGAAAAGAAAAAAATTAAGTAGGTGAAATTATGGTTGATAAAGAGATTTTAAAAAAGCTTAGGAAGATAGAGATAAAGTCTAATAGGATAGCGGAAGAGATATTTACTGGAGAGTATCATTCGGTATTTAGAGGAAACGGAATGGAATTTGAAGAGATAAGAGAGTATTCTCTTGGGGATGATATAAGGAATATTGATTGGAATGTAACAGCTCGCCAAAATAAAGCTTATGTTAAAAAATTTAAAGAAGAGAGAGAATTGAATTTTTTCTTGTTGATTGATATGTCTTGTTCTACAACTTATGGAGATAAGAAAAATATGATTGCAGAAATTGGAGCTACATTGGCATTTTCAGCATTGAAAAATAATGATAAAATTGGTGGTATGTTATTTACAGATGAAGTAGAGAAAATAGTTCCTGCTAAAAAGGGGAAAAAACACGTTTTATCAATTATAGAATCTATATTAGAATATAGTCCTAAAAATAGAAAAACAGATATTAAAAAAGCATTGGAATATTTTTTTAGATTTGAAAAAAAGAAAAGTGTTGTTTTTATAATATCGGATTTTTTAGATGAGGGATATGAAGATGAATTGAAAAAATTAAAGATGAAACACGATATTATTTTAATTAGAATAATTGATAGAAGTGAATCATTAATACCAAAAGGTGCTATATTTAGCTTTAGAGACCTTGAAACTGGCGAAGAAGTTATAATTGACAACAGTAAAAGAAGTTTAGAATTGTCTAGTCAATTGAAAATATTTTCTAAAAATATGATAAATGTATATACAGATATGGATTTTGTAAAACCTTTAATGTTATTTTTTAAAAAAAGGATGAGGAGATAATATGAAAAAGATTATTAGCTTAATAATTTTATTAGTTGTTTTTTCACAGAGCGTATTTTCAAGTGAAAAACCTATTTATATTGGAGATTTAATTAGATTGAAAATTTCAGGAGACACTTCTGAAAAAGAGATAAAAAATAGTTTTAAAGATTTTGAAATAGAAAAAATTGAAAATATAGATGGAAATTATATAATAGAATTTAGAAGTTTTAATACTGGTATAAATAAAATTAAGATAGGGAACAAAATAATAAAAATAGATGTTAAAACCAGTTTGAATAAATTTAAAAATAAAGATGTTATAGAAAATTCATTGGATAACCAAAATATAAAAAAACCTATACCTGTTACGATTTTATTGTATATATCTGTTTTATTCTTAATAATTTTAATTATAGCATATATAGTGTATAGAATAATAAAACGTAAAAAAGATAAGAAAATGTCACCAAAAGAATATTTTGAATTAATTTTGAAAAATAAAAGCAGTAAAAATTCTTTGGAAGTTTGGAGTTTTGCACTAAAAAAATATTTAGAAAAGAAGTTTAATGTAAATATTTTTGATAAAACACAAAAAGAAACTGAATTAGAATTAGGAAAGTATGACTTTTTTCAAAATATAAGAGAAGATATATTAAAATGGTTAGAAGTAGCATATAATTATAAATATCAAAATATATCATCAGATGAAACTGAAAAAGAAATTATGCTTAATGAATTAAAAGATATTATAGATAAATTAGAAAAAATAAATATTATTCAAAATGGAGGAAAAAATGTTTAGATTTGCAAGTTACTATTTTTTACTTTTTATTCCAATAGTGATATATTTGTTTTTTATGAAAAGAAAAAATAGCTCAATCGAATTTTCAAGTATAGCAACTATAAAAAAATATAGTGCGCATAAAACTATAAAACATAAAATTGGAGAATGGCTAATTTTACTAGGAATAATTCTTTTGCTAGTAGCATTGTCAAGACCGCAATTAGTTGAACAAAATAAAAATATTTATAAAAAAGGGATAGATATTGCATTGGCATTAGATGTATCAGGGAGTATGGAAAGTGTAGATTTTAAGCCAAGTAGAATAGAAGTAGCAAAAGATGTATTAAAAAAGTTTGTAGATAAAAGGGAAAATGATAGAATTTCTTTTGTTATATTTTCAGGGACAGCATATACGAAGATACCGCTAACTATAGACTATAATGTATTGGATGAAGCTATAGCTAAGACAACTACAAAAGATGTGAATACAGATGGAACAGCAATTGGAATGGGAATAGCTGTAGCTGTAAATAGATTAAAAAATAGTAAAGCAAAATCAAAAGTTATAATATTATTAACAGATGGAGATAATAATGCAGGATTAATTTCACCAGAAGCAGCAATGAAATTAGCAAAAGATACTGGAATAAAAATATATACAATTGGAGTAGGTACTAATAAAACTATAATGCCTGTAAAAGATGGTTATGGAAATATAGTTACTTATAGGCAATTTACCGGTGGATTAGATGAAGGATTATTAAAAAAAATTGCTAATGCAACAGAAGGAAAATATTTTAGAGCAAAAGATAAAAATTCTCTTGAAAATATTTTTAAAACAATAAATTCGTTGGAAAAAACTAAGATTAAATCAAAAAAAACATTTCAATATAAAGAGCTGTATTACTTATGGTTGTTGTTTGGATTGTTATTTATGATTTTAGGAATAATTTTAGAAAAATTAATATATATAAAAATACCATAGAGATGGAGGAGTCCAAAAATGAATTTTGGGAATATAAATGGATTTTATTATCTTTTATTATTAGTTATATTGATAGCAATATTTTATTTAGGCTATCAAAAAAAAGTGAATATTATAAATTTAATAAGATTTCCATTTAACAAAAAGAAAGAAAAATTATCAATTTTCATAATGATATTAGGAGTTTTTTTAATTGTTTTTTCATTAACTGACCCCGAATTTTTTAAAGGATATGAAAAATATCAAAAAAAGGGATTAGATATCTATTTTTTAATAGATGTGTCTAAGAGTATGCTGTCAGAAGATATCAAGCCAAGTAGAATAAGAAGGTCAAAAGAGATTATATCAAGTGTAATAGATGAATTAAAAGGGGATAGAGTTGGATTTATTCCGTTTTCCTCAACTGCGTATATACAAATGCCATTAACAGATGATTATGATATGGCTAAAATGTTTTTGGATGTAATAGATACTAATATGATTTCAGGTGGAGGAACTAATATAAAAAAAGCATTAGAATTAGCAGAAGCCTCATTTAAAAAATCTGCTAAAGGGGATAAAGTTATAATATTAATAAGTGATGGGGAAGTACATAATGAAAGTGGAATTAATGAGTCTGAAAAAATAGACAAAAGTATAAAAATATATACAATTGGAGTTGGAAGTTTAAAAGGAAGTTTGATACCTATAGTTGATAAAATAGGCAATAGAATAGATTATAAAAAAGATAAAAAAGGAAATTATGTATTGTCAAAATTGGATGTAAAAACATTAGAAGAAATTGCAAAAAATGGAAATGGGAAATTTTATATGTCAACTATTGCAGGAGATGAGATTCAAAAGCTAACTAGTAAAATAAATTTATTAAAAAGAGAAGAATTGGGAATAGAAAAATTAAAAATATATAAAAAATTATATCAATACTTTTTAGGAATAGGAATTTTAATTTTTTTAATGGGATATTTATATGGAAAGAGAGGAGATTGAAATGAAAGGAATTAAAATAGTAAATATTAAAATAATAAACTTGTTTTTAATGTTGATAATTGGAATTTCTTCATTTGGAGCGACTACTAGAATTACTACTGGTTCTTCTATTAAATATATTACAAAAAATGAAAAATTATACTCTATAATAAATAATGGTAATGATTTTTATAAATCTAAAGACTATAAAAAAGCAATATCTCAATATAAAGAAGGATTAAAATTAGATGAGAATAATAAAGTATTAAATAAAAATATAGCTAATAGTTATTATAGTGAAAAAAAATATGATGTTGCAACTGAATTCTATGAAAAAACTAAAGATTTTAAACAAGCAGGGAATTCTTATAAAAGAATTGGAGATGGTTCTAAAAAATTAGACGATAAAATAAAACAATATAAATCAGCATTAGAAGAATATAAAAAAGGAATAAAATTGAATTCGAATAATATGGAATTGAAATTTAACTATGAATATGTAAAAAAGCTTTTAGATAAATTAAATAAGCAGAAACAACAAAATAAAAACAGGAATAAAAATAAAAAAGACAAGAATAATAAAGATAATAAGAAAAATAAGAATAAAAACTCTGATAAAGATAATAAAAAACAAAATAAAAACAATAAAGATAATAAGAATAAAACTGGAAAAGATAATCAAAAGAAATCTGATAAAAAAGATGGAAAAGATAATAAACAAAATAAAAATTCTAAAAAGAAAGATAAAAATCAACAAAACGAATCAAAAGCTAATAAAGAGCAATCAAAAAAAGATAAAGACAAATCAAAAGACAGCAAAAATATGAAAAAAGTTAATCTGCAAGAAGCATTAAAAATTTTACAGTCATTAGAAAAGAAAGAAAAAACAGATTTAAAGAACAATCAGCAATTAAAAATGCAACAAAATAATACGCAAGAAAAATATGATTGGTAGAGGTGAGAAAAATGAAGAGTATAAAACATATAATTTTTATAATTTTATTAATGATAAATTCAATAGTAATGTTAGCTGCAACTCCTAGTATTACTTTAGATATAGACACAATACAAATTCCTATAGGAGAGACAGCTAATTTATCAGTTGCATTAAACAATATGAAGGGAGCGAAAGCATTATCAATAAATGGATTAAATAATTTTAAGGTAGTGTCTAAATCAAGCTCTACTCAAACTACAATAATTAATTTTAAAAAGACAGAATCAGTTAATTATAATTACACAATACTGGCTACACAAAAAGGTGAGTACCCTTTGAAAGCAACTGTAAAATATAAAGGAAAGATATATGAAAGCAATATATTAAATATAAGTGTTACAAAGGCTTCGCAACAGACGGGATTTGCAAAAAATATATTTTTAAAAACTGTAATCTCAAAAGATAAAATATATTTTGGAGAGAAATTGATTTTAGCATATGATTTGTATACTCGTTATAATGTTAATAGTTATGGATTTACTGATAAAATGAATTTAGATAAATTTATGGTAAAAACAACAGATCAAGATAAATTAAAAGGAAGTTATGTATATATAAATGGTAAAAAATATGTAAAAAAAAGAGTTTATGAATCAATATTAACTCCTTTGAATAGTGGTGAAATTAAAATTCCATCATTTGCTTTTCAAGCTAATATAGCTACAAATGATGATTTCGGATTTTTTAATACAACAAAGCCTAAAATTTTAATGACTAAAGAAAAAATAGTAAATGTTTTAAAATTGCCATTAGATGGGCAACCTAAAAATTTCACTGGTATAATTGGAAACCTAAATATAGAAAGTAATATTTTATCTAAAAATATAAATTATGGGGATTCAACTACACTAACAATAAAACTTTTTGGTGATTGTAATTTAGATAATGTGGATAAAATAATAAAATCAAATATAAAAGGATTTAAAATTTATGAATCTTTAAAAAAATCAAGTGAAGATTTTGAAAATGGTAAATATTTAGCAAAAAAACAATTTGATATAATAATTATACCAGAAAAAACAGGAGAATTGGTATTTCCTGGAATAGAAATACCATATTTTAATCCAACTAGTGGGAAATATGAAATAGCAAAAGTTAAAAGTTTTAAAATAAAAGTGACTGGCACAATGAAACAAAATAATATAGCAAATTCATACAATAATAATCAAGAAGAGTTAAATATATCAACATTACCAGTTAATAATGTAATTACTAAAGAAGGTAATAATAATTATTTCGTAATAAAAATAAATAAAATTTTAGCATATATAATAATAGTGGTTATTTTTGTTTTGTTAATATTGTTAATAGTTATAATTATATTAAATAGAACAAAAGATAATATAAATAGTAAAATGAGAAAATGTAAAACTGTAGATGAGGTATATGACCTTTTTGCTGATGTTTTAAAAGATAAATATGCAATTAATATAAAAGCATTTAGTATGAAATCGTTAAAAGAAAAAATAAATGATGAGGATATAATAAAAATAATATCAAAATTTAATAATAAAGAGTATGAAGAAGTGAACGAAATAAAAAAAGATATAAAAATAATTTTAAAGAAAATTTAGATTTTAATAGTGTAGAAAAAGAGTTTTCCTGTTATGGGCGAGAAGACCTCGCCCATACAGTAGATTTATTATAATATTCCTCTATTTTTTACGATCAAAAGTATTATATTTTTTAATCTTTAAAATTGGCTCAGTAGTATATCCAGCAGGTTTTACTCTCCAGGCTTCTATAAGTCTAGCCCAATAGTTGACCTTGGCCGCTAGGGTTGAGATCAATGTCATCAAGCTAAGGGGAATTAATGCAAATCAAAAGACCAACTCCTTCCTTCTTAGCGTTTTCTCTTGGCTAAGAGAAAACTAAAGTGCAGAATATTGAGAAAAAAGCATTAAAAAAGCCAAATATCCACGCTATAGGTTTCTCTTAGATAAGAGAAACCGACAACAAGGGAGGAGTAGAGTTTTTATAAAATCCTTAGCTTGATGACATTGGGGTTGAGATAGCTACAATTTCCTCTGGTGAGAATAATCGGCGAACATCCCCTAAAAGTTTACCATCAAAACTTACTGGAGTTTTAGACAAAGCACGAGAGTATCTTAATGCTGTTAATTCTCTTTTGGAAAAGCTACTAATTTTGCTTAATTTCTTTTTACACTGCAATCCTTGAATTTCTTCAGGAGTTATTTTATAATCTTTATATTGCCACGAATTTACATCAATGGCAAAAGGGCAAGAAACATAATATGACACCTGCATACGTATAAGATAAATCAAACGAGGCTTTAAAATTTTAGCAGCTCCTTTTTCAATATACATTTCAAGAACTCCAGAAGCTACTCCTAAATCAGTTGACCAAGTAAGAATTCTTCCTGGTAAAAGCTCTTTTCCAAATTTTTTTTCAGCTTTATTAAGTAGTGTTTTAGAAAAATAAGAGATCTTTTCTGGTGGATTGATTAAACTTTTCATGGATTTATCCACTTCGTATGTCCATGATTTTTTTCCTCTGGGTAAAGGGTCAATAACATCTGCAGGTTGAAAGTGCTTTTTAGTAGTTGTGCAACTGTTTAATAAAAACAGTTCTAGAATAATAAAAATTGATGAAATAATTTTTTTCATGATTAACCTCCTTTTTTTATGGTATCATGTGGATTTTATATAAGGCTTTTCAAATTTAGATAGTGTGAAATTTTGCTATTCCTTATATTATACCATCGGAATTAAGCATCTGTCAATTATACCCTAGGGAAGTTTCAGTTATTATTTACAAAAAAGAGTAATTGTGATATAATATTTCATAATTCAAAATTTGGAGGTATAGATTTGGACTTAGTCAAAATAGTAGAGAAAGAACTTAATTTAAATCATTTTCAGGTGGAAAATACTTTGAAATTATCTGATGATGGAGCTACAGTTCCATTTATTGCTAGATATAGAAAAGAGATGACTGGAAATCTAAATGAAGAACAAATTAGAGATGTGCTAGATAGAATAAATTATCTTAGAAATTTAGAAAAAAGAAAAGAAGAAGTATTAGTAACTATAGAGGAGCAAGGGAAATTAACAGAAGAATTAAAAACTAAAATAGTAAAAGCTATAAAGCTACAAGAAGTTGAAGATTTATATCTTCCGTATAAAAAGAAAAGGAAAACAAAAGCAGATATAGCTAAAGAACGTGGATTAGAGCCATTAGCTATATTTATGCAAAGAAAAGATATAAATATTAAAGATATAAATTCAGAATCTGAAAAATATATTAATGAAGAGATAACAACAATAGAAGAAGCATTAGACGGAGCAAAACTGATAATTGCACAAGAGATATCTGAAAATATAAAATATAGAGAATTTATTAGAGATTTAATGAGTAAAAAAGGAAAAATAATATCTTCTGTTATAGAGAAAAATAGAGAAAAAGATGAAAAAGGTGTTTATCAAGATTATTATGATTATAGTGAAAATGTAAAATATATCCCTTCACATAGAATTATGGCTGTAAATAGAGGAGAAAAAGAAAAAATAATTAGAGTAGCAATAAAATTTGATGATATATCAAGAGATAGAATTTTAAATTTCATTTTATATAATTATAAAAATATTAATTTAAAAAACTTATATGTTGATATTATAAACGATAGTTTAGATAGATTGATATTACCATCAATAGAAAGAGAAGTTAGAAATATTTTAACAGAGCAAGGAGAAAATGATTCTATAAAGATATTTCAAAAGAATTTAAAAAATTTATTAATGCAGCCGCCAATTTATGAAAAAAATATTTTAGGAATAGATCCAGGATATAGAACAGGTTGTAAAATAGTAGTAATAAATAAATTGGGATTTTTCATAAAAAGTGATGTGGTATATTTAGTTAGTGGAGATAAAAAATTAATAGAAGCAAAAGAAAAAATAAAAAAATTAATATTAGAGAATGATATTGATTTGGTTGTAATAGGAAATGGGACAGGTTCTAGAGAAACAGAAAAGCTTACTGCTGAAATTATAAGTGAAAATGATTTTGGTAAAAAAGTATATTATGTAATAGCAAATGAAGCAGGTGCTTCTGTTTATTCAGCATCTAAATTAGCAAAAGAGGAATTTCCTGATCTAGATGTTACAGAAAGAGGCGGGATTTCCATTGCAAGAAGAGTACAAGATCCATTAGCAGAATTAGTAAAAATTGATTCAAAATCAATTGGAGTAGGGATGTATCAACATGATGTAAATCAGAAAAAATTAGGAATAGCATTAGAAAATACAGTTGAAAGCGTAGTTAATGATATTGGAGTAAATTTAAATACAGCATCTTGGGCTTTGCTTAGTTTTGTTTCTGGTATTAATAAAAAAGTAGCTAAAAATATAATGGAATATAGAAATGAAAATGGAAAATTTAAGAGCAGAAAAGAGCTGAAAAAAGTAAAAGGATTAGGAGAAAAGGCATATACATTAGCAGCAGGATTTATAGTTGTACCAGAGAGTAAAAATGTTTTAGATAATACAATAATTCATCCAGAGTCATATAGTATTGCAGAAGAGATATTAAAAGATATTGATTCAAATTTAAAGGAATTCAAAAATAATACAGAGGAAGTTATAAGTAAATTAAGATCATTTGATATTAAAGGATTTATTGATAAAACTAATTATGGAGAAGAGACAGTAAAAGATATATATGCTTCGCTATTAAAGCCTAAAAGAGATCCTAGAGAAAATTTACCACAACCTCTATTAAAAGAGAATATTTTAAAAATGAGTGATCTAAAAGAGGGAATGGAATTAGAAGGAACAGTTAGAAATGTAGTTAAATTTGGCGCTTTTATAGATATAGGTTTGAAAAATGATGCATTATTGCACGTTTCAGAGATGGGAAAGAAATTTATTCAAGATGCGACATTAGAATTAGAAGTAGGAGATATTGTAAAAGTAAAAATAAAAGAATTAGATGAAAAAAGAGGAAGGGTTTCACTTACAATGAAAGGATAGGGGTCTATATGAAAAAAAAGCTCCAACTAGATTCACTTTTATTTAGGTTGTTGTCGTCAGTAAATTTAATTATAGTAATAATGGCAGTATCTATTATTATGTTATTTTTACAAACAGTTTTTTATCAACAAGAGAAAAATTTACAAAAAGAAACAGATAATTTAACAAATGGAGTAAAAATAGCATACAAAACAATAGAAAACAATTTAGAAAAAAATGTTATGTTAGCCTCACAAGCACAAGAAACATTAAGATTATTAAGAGATGGCACAGTTTTAAAAAATACATTCCCGCATTATAATAAAGAAAAAGGGACTTATTCATATACATACAAAAATATAAAAGAAGGAAACTCAAAAATTTATTTAATTAGAATGTTATCTTTTTTAAAAAATGAATTATACCAAACTCATTCTAAAGAAGATTTAAATACAATTTTATCTTTTGTAAATACAAATGGAGATGTTGAAGCTGAAATAAGAAATAGCTATTTAGGAATAGATTATTCATTAAAGGATAATAAAACATTTTTAAAAAGTTTTTTACTGAAAAGTAGAGAAAAATATTCAAATAAAAGAATGAATTTAACAGGGATAGATTATATAAAATCTCAAAATAGGTTTGTGATGCGTTCTGGAGCATTAATTGGAATAAACTATTATCATTCAGATATTTTAGGATTAGTTATAAGCAATGTTATAAATTATGATTTTTTAGAAGATATAAGGAATAGAGTCGCAAGTAAAAATAATTTCAAATTATTTATATTAAAAGATAATAAATATCTTTTTGGGGATTTTAATTTAAAGAAAGGATATGCTATTCTTTCACAGGATGAAGTTAAAGAGCATAAAAAAAATCCTCAACAAAATTTATTGGAAAATAAAATAATAGAAAAAAATAAATATGAAATAGGATATACTCCGCTATTTAATATTTCAGGAGATACAATTGGATTTATAGGAGTTGCAGTATCAAAAGAATCAATAATAGACTCTAAAATGAGGATTTTGAATTATATTATTGGATTAGGAATTATTTTTATAATAGTGACTTCATTAATTTTAGGAGCTTATATATATAAAATGATAAATCCGTTAATAGAAATGGCAGATATTTCTCAAAAAATTGCAAAAGGGGATTTTTCAAAAAGAATTAATATTAGAAATCTTAAAGGCGAGATAAAAATTTTGGGGAAATCCTATAATACAATGGTAGAACATCTTAATATTGCAATATTAAAATTAGAAGAACAAAATAAAAAGATTTTAGATACTGTGAAAAAATTAAAAGTAATAGAAAAAACATCTTCATTAATACATATAGAAAAAGATTTTTTTAAAGCTTTATATTATTTAACGACTACTTTAACTTCTGAAATTGGTCTTAGTTATAGTAGGGCAATTTATTTAGAATACAATGAAAATAAAAATGAATTTGTAGGAAAATTTTCATCGCTAAGTTTAAAACTTATTAATGAAGAATACAATAAAAAGATAGATGATGTAGATGAATTAATTTCTCAAGTTAAAAAAATGCCTAAAATAACAAATGATATGTTAGATGAAATAGCCAAATTTATAAAGATACCTTTTAATGAAAACAATTTAATAACACAGGCAATAAAGAGCAAAGAGATAGTTTATTTTAATGATAAAGCAGAAGCTCATAATCTGGGCTCAGATTTTATAAACACATTAGGAATAGAAAGATTTGCATTAGTTCCAATAGCTTATGAAAATAATATTTATGGAATTATTATAGTAGATAATTTTTCTAATGATAGATTAATAGAAAAAGATGATATTGATATATTAAAAATATTTATTAATACAATATCTATATATTTAGAAAAACAAAAACTTGAAAAAATGAGTTTGAAAAATGAGAGAGTTTATGCAATAGGGAAATTAGCAAGCTCTATAGTACATGAAATAAGGACGCCACTGGTTGGCATAAAAGGCTTTGCAGATATAATATTGAAAAAGTATAAAGGTGATACAAAAATAGAATATTATATGAATATAATAAAAAGTGAAGTTACACGATTAGATGAGTTATCAACAATGTTATTAGATTATTCTAAAAATAAAAAATATATATTTACTAAAAATAACTTAAAAGTTGTATTAGAGGAATCAATTTTAAATTTTAAAAAAGTAATAAAAAGTAATAATATAAAATTAGAATTAGATATTAGTAAAGATATTATATTTAATTTTGATAGAAATAGATTAAAACAAGTTTTTTTAAATTTAATAAAAAATAGTATAGAAGCTATTGCAGGAAATGATGGAATAATTAAAATAAAAACTAAAAAACTTGGAAAAATAGTTGAAGTAACATTTGAGGATAATGGAGTAGGAATTCCAGCTGAAAAGTTAGAAAGAATTTTTGAACCATTTGTAACAAATAAGGTACAAGGAACAGGTCTTGGATTAGCAATAGTATCAGATATAGTACAATCACATAATGGAAAAATAACAATTGAATCTGAAGAAGGAAAAGGAACAAAATTTATATTAATTTTTGAAATATACGAAGGAGGTAACAATAATAATGGATAAAAAAGATTATGGAAGTACACTAAATTTGCCGAAAACAGGATTTAAAATGAAAGCAAATTTACCTCATAAAGAGCCGGAGATATTAAAGTATTGGGAGAATGAAAAAATTTATGAAAAAAGTTTAGAAGGTAAGGAATTGGAATTCATATTACACGATGGGCCTCCATATGCTAATGGGAATATTCATATAGGTCATGCACTAAATAAAATTTTAAAAGATATTATTTTGAAATATAAAAGATTAAGAGGATATAAAGCTCCATATGTTCCTGGATGGGATACTCATGGATTGCCAATAGAATTACAAGTAACTAAAAAATTAGGGTCAAAAGTAAAAGATATGTCAGAATTAGAAATAAGAGATAAATGTAAAGATCACGCTCTTAAATTTGTAGATAAACAAAAAGAAGATTTCAAAAGATTAGGAGTGTTAGGAGAATGGGATGATCCATATTTAACTTTAAATCCTAAATTTGAAGCAAAACAATTAGAGGTATTTGCTGATCTATATGAAAATAATTATATATTTAAAGGATTAAAACCTATACATTGGTGTCCTAGTTGTCAAACAGCATTAGCAGAAGCGGAGATAGAATATCAAGATATTGGTTCTCCATCTATTTATGTAAAATTTGAAGTAAAAGATGATTTAAACAGCAAATTTAATTTAGGATTATCAGAAGATGAAAAAGTATCAGTAGTTATATGGACTACAACTCCTTGGACATTACCAGGTAATATTGCAATATCGATACATCCTAGATTTGAATATGTTTTTGTAAAAACTTCAAAAGGTATTTTAATATTAGCAAAAGGTATGTTAGAACAATCAATGGCAGAAATGGAAATAAGCGACTATGAAATTATAAAAGAGGTAATTGGAAGTGAACTGGAATATGTAAAATGTGCACATCCATTTTTAGGAAGAGACTCTTTAGTAATATTAGGAGAACATGTAACATTAGAAGCTGGTACAGGTTGTGTACATACTGCTCCTGGACATGGACAAGATGATTATGTAGTTGGTACGAAATATAAATTGCCAATAATATCACCTATAACAAATAAAGGAGTTTTAACTGAAGATGCTGGAGAATTTGCAGGGCTTTATTATTCAAAAGCAAATGTGGCAATAATAGAGCATTTAGAAAAAACAGGGCATTTATTAAAAACAAAAGAGATTGAACATTCATATCCACATTGTTGGAGATGTAAAAATCCTGTAATATTTAGGGCAACAGAACAATGGTTTGTAAAAGTTGAAGATAGTGATTTAAGAGAAAAAGCTTTAAAAGCTTTAGATGATGTAGAATTTATCCCAGAATGGGGAAGAAATAGAATTACTTCAATGGTAGAAGGAAGACCTGACTGGTGTATCTCAAGACAAAGAATTTGGGGAGTTCCAATTCCAGCATTTTATTGCGAATCTTGTAATGAAGAGATTGTATCAAAAGAAACAGTCTTAAAAGTAGCTGAAAAAGTAAAAGAAGAGGGAACTAATGCTTGGATAAAATATACTCCTGAAGAACTATTAGGAGATTTAGCTAAATGTCCTAAATGTGGTGGAACACATTTGAGAAAAGAGAGCAATATTATGGATGTTTGGTTTGATTCTGGATCAAGTCATAGAGCGGTATTAGAAGTTAGAGATAATTTAAAATGGCCTGCTGATCTATATTTAGAAGGAAGTGACCAACATAGAGGATGGTTCCAAACTTCATTATTGACTTCTGTTGGGACAAAAGGCGCTGCACCATATAAAAAAGTTCTTACTCATGGATTTGTAAACGATGGAAAAGGGCTGAAAATGAGTAAATCAACAGGTAATGTTGTTGCACCACAGGAAATAATTAATAAATATGGCTCTGATATATTGAGATTATGGTGTGCTTCAGTTGATTATAGAGATGATGTTAGAATCTCTGATAATATATTAAAACAAATGGCAGAATCTTATAGAAGAATTAGAAATACTGCAAGATATATTTTAGGAAATATTAATGATTTTGAGCCTAGTACAGATAAAGTTGAATATTCTAATATGCCAGAAATCGATAAATGGGCATTGAATAAACTTGAAAGATTAAAAAGAAAAGTTACAGAAAATTATGAAAAATATGAATTTTATAATTTATTTTATGACATTCATTATTTTGCATCAGTATATATGAGCTCGTTCTATTTAGATATATTAAAAGATAGATTGTATGTATCATCTAAAAATTCAGAAGCAAGAAGAGCAGCTCAAACAGTGATGTTTGAAATATTAACTACATTAACTAAATTGATTTCTCCTGTATTAACATTTACAGCAGAAGAAATCTGGAAAATATTGCCAGAAAATCTTAAAGAAAAAGAGAGTATATTACTTGAAGATTGGATTACAGAAAATGATATATATTTAAATGATGAACTAGATGAAAAATGGGAAAAATTAATAGAATTAAGAGGAAGTGTAAATAAAGTATTAGAAGCAGCAAGAAGAGATAAAGTAATAGGACATTCACTTAATGCAGAAGTTATACTATATAGTGATGATGAAAAATATAAAGAACTTCTAAAAGAAAATTATGATAGATTAGAAGATATATTTATAGTTTCAAAGGTTACTATAGTAGAATCAAAAATTGAAGGAATGACAAAAACAGAAGAAATAGAAAATTTATATGTTAAAGCAGATAAAGCCCCAGGAGAGAAATGTGAAAGATGTTGGAAATATTCTGAAGAATTAGGAAAAGATGAAGAACATCCAACGTTATGTCCAAGATGTACAGATGTTATTAATGAAGGGTAATTCATTAGACAGGTAAAATTGTTTTTAGAGTAAGGGCAATTCATGAATTGCCCCTACTTGAGATAATGCAATTAATAGAATAGAATTAATTAAAAAATATAAAATATAGAAGGTGAAAAATGATTGTAAATGTTATTTTTATAATTTTAGCAGTATTATTAGATCAAATTACAAAATTTTTTGTTTTAACAAAAATGAAACCTGGAGAGTCTATTCCGATTATTAAAAATTTTTTTCACATAACATTTGTACAAAATAAAGGAGTAGCTTTTGGAATGCTTTATGGACATGTAGGGGTTTTGGTTTTTGTTGGATTAATTGCAATTGTTGGAATTATATTATATTTTCATAAAAAAGGTGAAGAATATTCTATACTTTCAAGGATAGGTTTTATATTCATAATGAGTGGAGCTATTGGGAATTTTATAGATAGAGTATTTAGAGGCTTTGTAATAGATTTTATTGATTTTAGAGGTATATGGGTCTATATATTTAATTTAGCAGATGTATGGATAAATATTGGAGTATTTTTTATATTAATAGAATATTTTTTCGAAAAAGAAAAAGCAGAGAAGGAGGAAAGTAAATGACTTTTCAAGAAATGATACTTGCTCTTCAAAAATATTGGAATAGCCAAGGATGTATAATTGGGAATCCATATGATATAGAAACAGGAGCAGGAACTTTTAATCCAAATACATTTTTAATGTCACTTGGACCAGAACCATGGAATGCAGCATATGTAGAACCTTCACGTAGACCAAAAGATGGAAGATATGGTGAAAATCCAAATAGGGTTTATCAACATCATCAATTTCAAGTAATAATGAAGCCGTCGCCAGATAATATTCAAGATTTATATTTAGAAAGTTTAAGAGTATTAGGGATTGTTCCAGAAGAACATGATATTAGATTTGTGGAAGATGACTGGGAATCGCCAACATTAGGAGCTTGGGGACTTGGATGGGAAGTATGGTTAGATGGAATGGAAATAACTCAATTTACATATTTTCAACAAGTTGGAGGATTAGAATTAGATTTAATTCCAGTAGAAATTACATACGGTTTAGAAAGGCTAGCTTTATATATTCAAGAAAAAGATAGTGTTTATGATCTTTTGTGGACAGACAATGTGAAATATGGAGATATGAGATTTCAAAGTGAACTTGAATTTTCAAGATATAGTTTTGAAGTTGCAACTTTAGAATCACATTTTAAATGGTTTGATATGTATGAAGAGGAAGCTTTAAAATGTTTAGATAATAGTTTAGTATTACCAGCATATGATTATGTTTTAAAATGTTCGCATGCTTTTAACGTGCTAGACTCGAGAGGGGCAATTAGTACAACTGAAAGAATGAGCTATATTCTAAAAGTTAGAAATTTAGCAAAAAGATGTGCTGAAATTTTTGTAGAAGAAAGGGAAAAATTAGGTCATCCTCTTTTAGGAACGGATTAAAAATAACCTTATAATTTTATTAGAAATATAAGAACTTATTTTTTAAACGTTCTAAAAAAATAGTAATTGCCATGAAAGGAGAGAAAACAGTTGGAAATTTTATTAGAAATTGGAGTGGAAGAATTACCAGCAAGATTTTTACAACCAGCATTAAAAAATTTAAAAAATATATTGCAAAAAGATTTAAAAAATTCAAGAATAAAATTTGAAGAGATATTAACATATGGAACGCCAAGAAGATTAATTTTAAATGTAAAAGGTGTTTCTGATATGCAAGAAGATTTAAGTGGAACAAGTATAGGACCGTCAAAAAAAGTTGCATATGATAATTTAGGTGAACCAACAAAAGCAGCAATTGGATTTGCTAAATCACAAGGAATAGATATAATTGATTTACAAATTGTAAAAACTGAAAAAGGTGAATATATTGCAGCTCAAAAATTTGAAAAAGGAAAAAGTACATTAGAGCTTTTACCAGAAATACTAAAAAATACAATACTTAATTTGAATTTTTCAAAATCTATGAGATGGGGAGAAAAAAAATTAAAATTTGCCAGACCTTTAAGATGGATATTGGCATTAGCTGATTCAAAGCTTATAAATTTTGAAATTGAAAATATAAAAACTGAAAAACTAAGTTATGGTCATAGATTTTTTGGAGCAAAATCTTTTGAAGTGGAAGATATACAAGATTATTTTAACAAATTAGAAGAAAATTATGTTATTTATGATATAGAAAAAAGAAAAAACAAAATTTTAGAAAGTATAAAAGATAAATGTTCTACTGTAGGAGAAAAAGTTTTAATTGATGATGAACTATTAAATGAAGTTACAAATTTAATAGAATATCCATATCCAATAATAGGAACATTTAATGCAGAATTTTTAGAAGTTCCACAAGAAGTTTTGATTATAACAATGCAAACTCATCAAAGATATTTTCCTGTATTGGATAATGAAGGGAAATTATTACCTAAGTTTGTATTAATTCGTAATGGAATAGAAAATTCTGAGAATGTAAAAAAAGGTAATGAAAAAGTTTTAAGTGCAAGATTGTCTGATGCGAGATTTTTCTATTATGAAGACTTGAAAAAATCATTAGATGAAAATGTAGAGAAATTAAAAACAGTTGTTTTTCAAAAAGATTTAGGAACAATTTATGATAAAATAGAAAGAACTGAAGAGATAGCAGAACAACTGATAAAAGCATTAAATATTGATGATAAAAAAAGTGATATATTAAGAACTATTCATTTAGCAAAATCTGATTTAGTTACTAATATGATTTCTGAAAAAGAATATACAAAACTTCAGGGATTTATGGGAATGAAATATGCAGAGAAAGCTGGAGAAAAAGATACAGTAGCGAAAGGTATATTTGAGCATTATTTACCAAGATATCAAGGAGATATTCTTCCTGAAACTACTGAAGGAATTATTGCATCTATTTCAGATAAGATTGATACAATAGTTGGGTGCTTTGGAGTAGGTCTTATACCAAGTGGATCACAAGATCCTTATGCATTAAGAAGAGCAGCACTGGGGATTGTAAACATAATATTAAATAGCAATTTGAATATCTCTATTTTAGATATTATAAATACTTCTTTAAATATATATGAAGAGAAAAATATATTAAAATCAGATAAAAAAGAGATTTTTGAAAATTTAAAAGGATTTTTTAAAAATAGAGTTATAAATGTACTAGTAGATATGGGATATAGAAAGGATATTGTCACATCAGTTGTAGAAATTGATTTTGATAATATTTATGAAACAAAAGAAAAAATAGAAGTTTTAACGAAAGTTTCAAAAGAAGAGGATTTTGAAGATATAGTTCTTTTGATAAAAAGAGTTAAAAATATATTAAAAGATTTTAAAATTGTAGATATTTCAACTGAACTTTTTGAAAAAGAAGAAGAAAAGGAGTTATATGATTTCGCAATATCTTTAGAAGAGAGAAATAGAACAAATTTAATAGATAAAAATTATGAAAAATATTTTATGGATATTCTTTCTGGGAAAAATATAATAAACAATTATTTTGATAATGTAATGGTTATGGATAAAAAAGAAGATATAAAAAACAATAGAATATCATTGTTAAAAAAATTAGATGATTTGTTTAGTAAAGTTGCACAAATTAAAGATATAAATTAACTATAAAAAGTAGAAACAGAGAAAGCTAAAGTTTTCTCTGTTTTTACTTTTTGTATAAAGATATAAACTTATTATATATAGGCTATAATTAGAAAAGCCCTGATATACTTGTAAAAAACAAGAAATTTTGATATAATATAAGTATCAAAATGAAGAGGTGTTTATATAATGAGTATATTGGATGGATTGAATGAAGAGCAACGAATGGCAGCAGAAACATTAGATGGACCTGTTTTGATTTTAGCAGGAGCAGGAAGTGGAAAAACTAGGACAATAACATATAGAGTTGCACATATGATAAAAGAAAAAAATATATCTCCATATGATATTCTAGCGGTAACATTTACTAATAAAGCAGCAAAAGAGATGCGAGAAAGGGTAGAATCTTTAGTTGGAGAAGATTCTGGAAAAATTCAAATTTCGACATTTCATGCTTTTGGTGTGAAATTACTTAGAATTTATGGAAAACACGTTGGATATGATAGCAATTTTAATATTTATGATTCTGATGATCAAAAGAGAGTTATAAAAAGTATATTAAAGAAATTAAATATGGATAACGATGGATTGAAACCATCAGCAATATTATCTAAAATATCAAAATTAAAAGAAGAAGGGATATTCCCTTTAGAATATGAAAAAATGGCAATTGATTATTATAGTAAAAAAATATTATCAATTTATATAGAATATCAAAAAGCATTAAAAGAAAATAACGCATTTGATTTTTCTGATATCTTGGTATACACAAATGAGTTATTAAATAACAAAGAAATATTAGAAAAATTGCAAAATAGATACAAATATATTATGGTAGATGAATATCAAGATACAAATAAAACACAATATAATATTATAACAAAAATTGCTGCTAAAAATAAAAATTTATGCGTAGTTGGAGATGAAGATCAAAGCATTTATGGATTTAGAGGAGCAGACATAAGAAATATATTAAATTTTGAAAAGGATTATAAAGACGCAACAGTTATTAAGTTAGAAAAAAATTATAGATCTACAAATATAATATTAAGTACTGCAAATGCTTTAATAAAAAATAATGAAACTTCAAGAGGAAAAAACCTTTGGACAGATAGAGAAGGCGGAGAATTAATTTCTGTATATGAAGCAGAAACTGCAGGAGAAGAAGCATATCATGTATCTAATGAAATAAAAAAAATAGTTGA
Organism: Haliovirga abyssi; assembly: GCF_030295325.1. Taxonomy (GTDB): domain Bacteria; phylum Fusobacteriota; class Fusobacteriia; order Fusobacteriales; family Haliovirgaceae; genus Haliovirga; species Haliovirga abyssi. The sequence continues at coordinate 1,056,634 of NZ_AP027059.1, forward strand.
TGTGGTAGGTGGATATAAAAATATTGCAATATTATATAGAACAAATGCTCAATCAAGACTATTTGAAGAATCATTTATAAAAGCTAAAATACCATATAAAATTTTTGGTGGAGTTCAATTTTATCAAAGAAAAGAGATAAAAGATATAATATCTTATTTGAATGTGGTAAATAATACAGCTGACAATTTTAGTATTAGAAGAATTATAAATGTTCCTTCAAGAGGTATTGGAGAAAAAACAATTAAAAGATTGGAAGAATATAGAGAAGATATGAATGTACCTCTATTTTATGCAATAAAAAATGTGGATAATATTTCAACAATAACTCCAAAAGCAAGAATTGCATTAAAAAAACTTTATTCTATATTCGAAGATTTAATAAATTTATCTAAAGAAGAGACAGTTACTGATTTAATAGATACTTTATTAGAAAGAACAAAAATTTTAGATACTTTTAAATTAAATAATGAAGATGAAAGAGTTAAAAATATATATGAATTAAGAAATGGTATTCAAGAATTAGAAAAAGAAAATGGATATATTGGATTAGGAGATTATCTTGAAAATATAGCGTTGTCTGCAAATACAGATAATATGGATGAAAGTGATGACTATGTCAAATTAATGACTGTACACAATTCAAAAGGGTTAGAGTTCCCTGTTATCTTTATGGTTGGGGCAGAGGAAGAACTATTTCCATCTTTAAGAGAAAATACAGAAGAAGAGCTAGAAGAGGAAAGAAGGCTTTGTTATGTGGCAGTAACTAGAGCAAAAGATAGATTATATATAACTTACTCTAGGACAAGAGCCACTTTTGGAAATTCAAGCTTTATGAGAGTTCCATCTAGATTTATAGGAGAAATGCCAGAGAAAAATCTAAATAATGAAAAAGTATATATGAATTCTAATGGATATAAAAATGATAGTACAAAAGTTGCTTCTGAATTAAATGCTAAGATAGAAAAGAATAAGAAAAAGAAGAAAAAATTTAAAGGTGATTATGCTGTTGGAGATTACGTTATTCATAAAAAATTTGGAGAAGGAAAAGTAAAAGGAATAGATATAAATAGAGTTGATATATATTTTCCAGGACATGGAGATAAGAAATTTCCAACAAAAATAGCTTCCAAATTTTTATCAAAATCTTAGGAGGTAATATGGGGAATAAAAGAAAAACTATAATGAAAGAAGTTAAATATGAAGGGATAGGTCTTCATAAAGGGCAAAATATAAAATTAAGACTTTTGCCAGCAGAATCTAAATCTGGAATTATTTTCAGAAGAGTTGATGTAGAAAAAGATAATGAAATTGAATTAAAATTAGAAAATGTATTTAATCCCACAAGAGGAACAAATATTATAAATAAAAAAGGAGTGGCTGTATATACAATTGAGCATTTTTTATCAGCATTATATGTCTATGGAATAACAGATATTTTTGTGGAAATAGATGGGAATGAAATGCCAATAGGAGATGGAAGTGCATTTCCTTTTATAGAGCTAGTAGATATTGCTGGAATAAAGGAATATAATGAAGATGCGGAAGTGATAGAAATATTAGAACCGGTATATATTGCAGAAGAAGATAAATATATAGTAGGATTGCCACATGGAGATTATAAAATAACTTATGCAGTAAATTATAATCATAGTTATCTGAAATCTCAATTAGTTGAATTTGAGATAAATAAAGAAACTTTTAAAAATGATATTGCAAGAGCCAGAACTTTTGGATTTGATTATGAACTTGAGTATTTGAAATCAAATAATTTAGCATTAGGTGGGACTTTAGAAAATGCAATAGTTGTAACTAATGATGGAGTCTTAAATCCAGAAGGGTTAAGATTTGAAGATGAATTTGTTAGACATAAAGTCTTAGATTTAGTAGGAGATTTAAAAATATTAAATAAAACAATAAAAGGACATATAATAGCAATAAAAGCAGGACATGCTTTAGATATGAAATTTGCTAAAAAACTTTCAAATATAATAGGAGGAGATACAAAATGATGGATGTTATGGAAATAATGGAGGTTTTGCCTCACAGATACCCTTTTTTATTAGTAGATAGGGTATTGGAAGTAGTACCAAATGAAAAAATTATTGCAATAAAAAATGTTACTATTAACGAAGGGTTTTTCCAAGGACATTTTCCTGGTCATCCAATAATGCCTGGAGTGTTAATAGTAGAAGCAATGGCTCAAGCAACAGGAGCTTTAATGATGGAAAAAGGTTCAGATAAAGTTCCTTATTTTATGGCTATTGAAAATGCAAAATTTAGAGCACCAGTAAGACCGGGGGATCAATTAAGATTTGAATGCTCTATAATAAAGGTGAAAGGAAAAATATTGAAAGCAAAAGGAATAGCTACAGTTGATGGGAAAAAAGCAGCGGAAGCAACTTTAATGTTTTCAATAATGGATAAGTAGGTGATATAAATGAGAATACATCCAACGGCAATAATTGCCAAGAATGCTAAAATAGATGAAAGCGTAAGTGTAGGAGCATATAGTGTTATTGGTGATAGCGTTGTAATAAAAAAAGGAACTAAAATTTCAGAACATGTTGTTATCTCAGGAGATACTTTAATTGGAGAAAATAATGAAATTTTTCCTTTTGCCTCAATTGGGCAAGCTCCACAAGATTTAAAATATGATGGAGAAAATACTAAATTAATTATAGGAAATAATAATAAAATAAGAGAATTTGTAACTATTAACAAAGGAACTATTGCATCAGGAAAAACAGTTATTGGAGATAATAATCTGTTTATGGCATATGTTCATATTGCTCATGACTGTATTGTTGGAAATAATTGTATTTTTGCAAATGCTGCTACGTTAGGCGGCCATGCTGAAATTGATGATTATGTGGTTATAGGTGGTCTAAGTGGAGTTCATCAATTTGTAAAAATAGGTGCAAATGTTATGATCGGAGCTACTTCAGCAATAGTAAAAGATGTTTTACCATATGTAACAATAAAAGGTAGTGAAAATCCAAAAATTAGAGGTTTAAATTTAATTGGATTGAAAAGAAGAGGAATTAGTAATGAAGATATAAAGAGTATAAAAGAAGCTTATAAAATGATTTATATGGGTAAAAAAACTTTGAAAGATTTATTAGTTGAATTAGAAGAAAAATATGAAGGAAATGAATATATAAAATATCTAATAAATTTTGCGAGAAAATCAGAAAGGGGAATTTATAGATAATGGAAAAAATAGGAATTTTAGTAGGAAATGGAAATCTACCATATTTTTTTTATAAAGCTGCAATTAAATCTGGATATGATGTGTATCCAATTGGATTATTTGATAGTGTAAGTTCTAAATTAAAAAAAGCCCCTAATTATATTCAAATTAATATAGGAGAATTAGGGAAATTATTAAGTTATCTGTTATTAAATAAAGTAGATAAATTGATAATGCTTGGTAAAGTTGAAAAAAGTATAATTTATCAAGATTTAAAATTAGATGAAATGTTTCAAAATTTAATTTCAAAATTACCTGACAGAAAAGATGAAACACTTGTATTTGGAATTATGGCTATATTAAAAGAAAATGGTATTGATATTTTGCCACAAAATTTTTTATTAAATCATTTTGTAGCAGAAGAAAAACAATATACAACTTTAGGTATAGAAAATGAAGATGATAAAAAAAGCATTGAAATAGGAATAGAAGCTGCTAAAACATTGGGGAAACTTGATGTAGGGCAAACAGTTGTTGTGAATAAAAAAGCTGTAGTAGCTCTTGAAGCAATAGAAGGAACTGATGAGACAATAAAAAGAGCTGGAGTCTTCTCTGGAAATAATTGTATAATAGTAAAAACTTCTAGACCACAACAAGATATGAGGGTAGATGTTCCTGCAATTGGTCTTAATACTCTTGAAGAAGCTATAAAAATAAAAGCAAAAGGTATTGTGATAGAAGCTGGGAAAGTGTTAATTTTAGATAAAGAGAAATTAATAAAAAAGGCTAATGAAAATAATATGTTTATAGTAGGAGTTGTTATTTAATGAATTTTTTTGTATCAGCAGGAGAAATTTCTGGAGATATTCATTTATCATATTTGGTAGAAGAGATAAAAAAAATTAATTTAAATACTAAATTTTATGGAATGTGTGGAAAATATTCTGAAAAAGTTGGAGTAAATATTGTCGAGAATATCGACAATATTTCTATTATGGGGTTTGTAGATGTAATTTTTAAATATAAAGAGTTAAAAAAAAGATTAAATAGATTTATAAATTTTATTGATGAAAATAATATTAAAAATATTATTTTAGTTGATTATGGTGGATTTAATTTAGCTCTCCTAAAGAAACTAAAAGAAAGAGAAAAATCAACAAAAAAAAAGTATAAAGTTTTTTATTATATTCCTCCTAAACTATGGGTTTGGGGAGAAAAAAGAATAAAAAAACTTAATTTAGCTGATTTTATATTATCTATTTTACCTTGGGAAGAGGAGTTTTATAAAAAACATAATAGAGAAATAGTATATTATGGGAATCCATTAGTAGATAAATTTAAATTTAATTATAATAAAAATGCTGATAAAATATTATTGTTACCAGGAAGTAGAAAGCAAGAAATTGTTTCTTTACTTCCTGAAATGCTAAAAATAGTAAAAATAAATAGTGAAAAAAAATTCATATTAAAATTGGCCAATAAAGAAAGTTTAGATTGGATAGAAATACCAAAATATGATAATTTAGAAATAGTTATAGATGTAACTTTAATGGATGTTAGCAGAGATATAAAATTTGCAATTGCTGCATCTGGAACAGTTACTTTAGAACTAGCTTTGATAGGGATTCCAACTATAGTTGGTTATAAAATATCTATTTTAAATGAAATTATAGCAAAACTATTAATAGATTATAAATATGTTTCATTGCCAAATATAACTTTAGATAAAGAAATTTTTCCAGAACTATTACAAAATAAATTTAATGTTAAAAATATAGAAAAAAGTATAGAATATATAGAAAATAATATAGAAAATATATTGGATGATTTAAAAAGTGTAAGAGAAAAATTAGGTAAAAGAGATATAGTAAAAAAATATGCTAAATTTATAATTGGAAAAATTGATTAGAATATGATTCTTATTTAGGAATGGATTAAAAATAATAAAATATAAGAAACTTATTTTTTAAACGTTCTTTAGGAATGATTGATTTTCTTTTTGTTGTTGTATGGCATTATTAACACATTATAAGATATGAGAAATTTATTTTTAAATATTTCTAAAAGGAGATAATATGAGAATAATTGAAACATCAAAAATAGTAGAAGAAGTTGAAAAATTATGTATAAATTCTAACTATTATTTAGGAGAGGATATAATTTTTAAATATAAAGAAGGAATAACAAAAGAAGAATCAGAAACTGGAAAAGAAATTTTCGAACAACTTTATGAAAATGCAAAGATAGCTAAAGATTTTAAAAAACCAATTTGTCAAGATACAGGAATGGCTGTAGTATTTGTTGAATTAGGCGAAGAAGTACATATTAATGGAAATTTAGAAACAGCTATAAATGAAGGTGTCGCAAAAGGATATAAAAAAGGATATTTGAGGAAATCGATTGTAAAAGACCCTCTTTTTAGAGAAAATACAAATGATAATACACCTGCAGTTATTCATATATCAATTGTAAAAGGTGATAAATTAAAAATAGTTGTAGCTCCTAAAGGTTTTGGAAGCGAAAATATGAGTCAAATAAAAATGTTTCCACCAGCAGCTGGAGTAGAAGGAATAAAAGAATTTGTATTAAAAGTAGTAGAAGAAGCTGGACCTAATCCATGCCCGCCAATTATAGTAGGAGTTGGAATTGGTGGAAATTTTGAACATAGTGCTTTGTTGGCTAAAAAAGCACTGTTAAGAAATATTGGGGACAGAAATAAGAATAGTTATTATTCAGAATTAGAAATTGAGTTATTAGAAAAAATTAACAGATTAGGAATTGGACCTCAAGGTTTTGGAGGGAAAATAACAGCATTAGACCTATTTATAGAAACATATCCTACGCATATCGCAGGAATGCCTGTGGCAGTTAATATTGGATGTCATGTAAATAGACATAAGGAAGTGTTAATATGAATGAAAAATCAGTAAAAAAAACGGTTAAATTAACTACACCATTAAAAAATGAAGATTTGGTAAATTTAAAAATTGGAGATAAAATTTTATTAACTGGAATTATTTATACTGGAAGAGATGCAGCACATCAAAAATTTATAGATACATTAAATAGAGGAGAAAAATTACCATTTGAAATAGAGGGCTCCGTGATATACTATGTAGGACCTGCGCCAGCAAAACCAGGTGAAGTAATAGGTTCTGCTGGACCAACTACAAGCTATAGAATGGATAAATTTGCACCTGAATTAATAAAATTAGGATTAAAAGGAATGATTGGAAAAGGAAAAAGAAGTAAAGAGGTCATTGAAGCTTGTAAAAAATATAAATCTGTTTATTTTGGAGCAACTGGTGGAGCAGCAGCATTAATTGCATCAAGAATAAAAAGCAGTAAAATTATTGCATATGAAGATCTAGGCCCTGAAGCAGTTAGAGAAATGTATGTGGAAGATTTTCCAATGATAGTAGTAAATAATACATCTGGGGAAGACTTATATGAGGAGGGAAAAAGGAAATGGAAGGAATTATGATAGAAAGAGATGACAAAAGAGCATTAAATGAATTGAGGAATATAAAAATAACAACAAATTATATAAAATATCCAGAAGGTTCTGTTTTGATTGAATGTGGAGATACAAAGGTTATATGTAATGCAACAGTAAATGATAAGGTGCCACCATTTTTAAGAGGAAAAGGGAAAGGATGGATTACAGCAGAATATTCTATGCTTCCTAGAGCGACTGGAACAAGAAATATGAGAGAATCTGCAAAAGGTAAACTTAGTGGAAGAACTATGGAAATACAAAGATTAATAGGAAGAGCTTTGAGAACAGGAATTGATTTGGATAAATTGGGCGAAAAAACGATTATAGTTGATTGTGATGTTATTCAAGCCGATGGGGGAACAAGAACCGCTTCTATAACTGGAGGGTATATTGCACTTGCACTTGCAATAGATAATCTTATGAAAAAAAATAGATTAAAAGAAAATCCTTTACTTGGAAATGTAGCAGCAATAAGTGTTGGAATAGTTAAAGGAGAACCTATGTTAGACCTTAAATATTCAGAAGATTCAGTTGCTGAGGTAGATATGAATGTGATTATGAATTCAAAAAATGAATTTGTAGAAGTGCAAGGAACTGGAGAAGAAGCAACTTTTGATAGAACTGAATTGAATAAAATGTTGGATTTGGCAGAAAAAGGGATTAAAGAATTAATAGATATACAAAATCAAGCTATTGGTGAGGGGATAAATGAAATATAAAATTTTTCTTGCAACTAAAAACAGAGGGAAAATAGATGAATTTAAAGATATTTTTAAAAAATATAATAATATAGAACTGTTATCAATGTTAGATGGATATGAATTTCATGATGTAATAGAAGATAAAGAGACTTTTGAAGAAAATAGTCAAAAAAAAGCATTGGAGATTGCAAAAGTTGTAAAAATGTTTGTGATATCAGACGATTCCGGACTTGAAGTTAAAGCTTTAGATGGAAGACCTGGAGTTTATTCAGCAAGATATTCAGGTGAAAATGCTACAGATGAAACAAATAATAAAAAGCTTTTGAAAGAGATGAAAGATAAAACAGAGCGAGAGGGGAAATATATTTCAGCAATAACAATTGCTTCTCCTAGTGGTAAATATAGAACATATGTAGGAGAAATAAAAGGAAAAATATTAGATAAAGAAGTTGGAAATAAAGGTTTTGGATATGATCCGCTATTTTATGTGGAAGAATATAAAAAAACTTTTGGAGAATTAGATGAAAAATTAAAAAATAATATTAGCCATAGAGCAAATGCTATGAAAAAACTTGATAAAGAAATTTTAGAATTTTTAAAGGCAGGTGAATAATTATGAAATATATTAGTACAAGAGGTAATTATAAAAAAGTGAACTCTGCAGAAGCTATAAAACTTGGGATGGTACCAGAAGGTGGACTTTTTGTGCCAGAAAGTATACCAAAATTAAATTTGGAAGATTTAAAAAATATTTCAAAAGAAAATTATCAAGAGATAGCAAAAAAAATATTATCTTTATTTTTGACAGATTTTGATTCTAAAGAAATTAGCGAAATTGTAAATAATTCATATGGTGAAAATTTTGATACAAAAGATGTCACTCCATTAGTAAAGATTAAAGATAATTTGTATATATTAGAGCTTTGGCATGGTCCAACAGCTGCATTTAAAGATATGGCACTTCAAATGTTGCCACATTTAATGCTAAAATCAAAAGAAAAAGTTGGAACAGACAAAACTACACTTATATTGGTGGCTACATCAGGGGATACAGGAAAAGCTGCTTTAGAAGGATTTAAAGATATAGATGGAATAGAGATAATAGTATTTTTCCCAGAAGAAGGTGTAAGCAAAGTTCAAGAATTACAAATGAGGACTACAACTGGAATAAATACAAAAGTTATTGGTATCAATGGTAATTTTGATGACTGTCAAACAGGAGTTAAAAATATTTTTTCGGATAAAATTTTAGCAACTGAGTTAGCTAAAAAAGGATATGAATTATCATCAGCTAATTCTATAAATTGGGGAAGACTTTTGCCACAAATAATATATTATTTTAAAGCATATTTTGAATTAGTAAATAACGATAAAATAAAAATTGGAGAAAAAGTAAATTTTTCTGTACCAACTGGAAATTTTGGAAATATATTAGCAGGATATTATGCTAAAGAGATTGGGCTACCTGTTAATAAATTTATATGTGCTTCAAATAAAAATAAAGTGTTATCAGATTTTATTAATACAGGAGAATATAATAAAAATAGAGATTTTTATAAAACTATGTCTCCTTCAATGGATATTCTAATATCATCTAATTTAGAAAGATTTTTATTTGAAATAACAGGACATAATTCAGAAAAAATTGATAATTGGTATAAAGAATTAAATAAAACTGGAAAATTTAATGTAGATGATGAAACTAAAAACAAAATAAATAAAATTATGGTTGCTGGATTCGCAAGTGAAGATGAAACAGAAGAAACTATATCTAAAATTTATTCTGAAACAAATTATTTGTTAGATACACATACAGCAGTTGGAGTTAAAGTGGTAAATAATTATAATTTAGATGGAAAAACAATAGTTGATTCTACAGCTAATCCGTATAAATTTACAGGAAATGTATTAAAAGCATTAACTGGAGAAAGTGAAAAAGATGAATTTGTAGCAATAGATAAACTAAATGAAAAAACAAAAGTAGAAATACATAGAGCGGTAAAAGGGTTAGATAAGAAAGAGATATTACATAATGAAACTATTAGAAAAGATGAGATGAAGGATGTAGTAGTGAAAAGTGTAAAATAAAATTAGGCGAAAAGAGCTCATTTCCAATGTGGTTAAGTATTGGATTTTGGTTTAGTGGCTTATAGACCTCATCCCCCAACCCCTTCTCCTAACTTAGGAGAAGGGGAGTTAAATAACAAAAAAGTCCTCTCCTAAGTTAGGAGAGGATTTAGGTGATGCCTGAAAATGGATAGAATTATATTAAAGAAGTGTTTTTGAAGAAATTATTTTCTTTGGAAACACTTTTTTTAATACAATTTTTTATCATGTGGTAAAAAAGTTTTTATTATTACTGTTGACAATTCGTTCAAAAAGAGGTACTATTTTAACATACCAAAATAGGGCGGTGATCGAAATGGATATATCGAAGAAAATATTAAATAGTATAAGTGAAGGAGTTTTTACAATAAATGATGAATGGAAAATAACTTCTTTTAATAAAGCAGCTGAAAAAATAACTGGTTATAAAAGAGAAGAAGTGATGGGAAAATATTGTAAAAATATATTTAAGAGTAATAAATGTAGTAAAGGTTGTCCTATGCTTGAAGTTATAGAGTATGATGAGCCAAAAGAAGAAAAAAGTGAAATGAATATAATTGACAAAGCAGGTAAAATAGTGCCAATAAGAGTTAAAAATTATTCTTTGAAAAATTCTGTTGGAGAAACCATTGGTGGAATTGAACTATTTGAAGATATACGAGAGATTATAGAACTGAAAAAGAGATTAAACGAAGAAAAAACTATTATAAGAGAATCAGATAAAATGGAAAAAATAATCGAATTAGCTAATGTTGCTTCCAAGTCGGATTCTACAATATTAATAACTGGAGAGACTGGAACAGGTAAAGAAGTTATAGCTAATTATATTTATAAAAATAGTGAAAGAAAAAACAGACCTTTTATAAAATTAAATTGTGCAGCACTGCCAGGAAGTGTTTTAGAATCGGAGCTTTTTGGGTATGAAAAAGGAGCTTTTACAGGGGCTGTAAAAACTAAAAAAGGATATTTTGAATTAGCGGATAAAGGAACAATATTTTTGGATGAAATAGGAGAATTAGAATATGGATTTCAAGCTAAGTTATTGAGAGTATTGCAAGAAGGAGAATTTTATAGAATTGGAGGGGAAAAGTTAGTAAAAGTAGATATTAGAATTATAGCAGCTACAAATAAAGATTTAAAAAAAGAGGTTGTTGAGAAAAAATTTAGGGAGGATCTTTATTATAGATTGAATATATTTAATTTGCATATGCCTGCATTAAGAGATAGAAAAGAAGATATATTACCTTTGGTGTATAGTTTTATAAATAAATTCAAAGTTAAATTTGAAAAAAATATAATGGGTATTTCAAAAGATGCTTTAAATGTTTTGGTTAATTATAGTTATCCTGGTAATATTCGGGAATTGGAAAATATTATTGAACATAGTTTTATAGTTGCTAAAAATAATATGATTATGGTTGGAGACTGGCCAAATAATTTGGTAGAGAATAAATCTATTAAAAATAATGTGGAAAATGAAATTAAACAAAATGATAAGCTTGTCGAATTGAATGAAAATATTGAAATAAAGCCTTTAGATGAATTTGAAAAAGAATATATTTTGGGAGTTCTTAAAAAATTTGAAGGAAATAAGGCAAAGACTGCAAGAGAATTAAAAATTGATATAAAAAAATTGTATAGGCGATTAGAAAAATGGAGAAAAAATAGTCAAAACGGCATGTAGGTGCATAAAGGTATGCTGTTTTGGGATGGTATCTATATAAAGAATGTTTTATTTCAAATTAATAATTGATATTTATGAAATAGAATTGCTATAAGTAAGTTATTAAGAAAGTAAGTAATTAATTTAAATATAGTAAAAAATAAAATTAGGGAGGTTAAAAAAATATGATATTTTTATATATTTTGACTTTAGTTGCAGTGTTAATATCATTTTTAATTAATGCAAAGAAAACAAAGAAAGCTGTAATTATGGGAGTGAAAAAATTATGGAAAATAACTCCAGCATTTATTGCGATTATTATAGTGGTATCAATTGTTTTATATTTAGTACCAAAGGAAATGATCGTTCATTATCTTGGTGGATCAAATACATATTTTGGAATGATTTTGGCTTTAATAATTGGGACAATAACAGTTTTACCAGGTCCTATAGTATATCCTCTTTGTGGAATACTTCTTGAGCAAGGAGTGTCATATGGTGTTATTGCTGCATTTTCAGTTTCTCTTATGCTTGTAGGAGTATTATCGTTTCCGGTTGAAAGTGCTTATTTTGGTAAAAAATTTGCTGTTTTAAGAAATTTAACAAGTCTTTTTATTGCTGTTGTTGTAGCGTTGGTATTTGCATTTTTAAATGGGAGGTTATCATGAAAAAATCAAAAAATAATAAGATTAAAAAAATTATTTTTGCTCTGTTTTTTATTTTTATATCTTTTTCTTATTTTATAAAATTTACTCCAGGTGTTTTAGTAGGTAAAAATTTTATTGATTTTGCACTTCAAATGATTGAAATGTTACCACCGATATTTATATTAGTTGGGCTTTTTGATGTATGGGTAAAAAAAGAAACTATAGAAAAACATTTAGGTAAAGATGGTGGGTTTAAAAGCTATATTTTGGTTTTTATATTGGCAGCTCCAATGGCTGGAGGGCTTCTAGCAGCGTTTCCAATTGCATATGCTATCTATAAAAAAGGAGCAAGGCTTACAGTTATGCTTGTTTTTTTAGGTGCTGTTGGGATAGGACGTGTTCCTATGGTTCTTTTTGAAGCTTCATTTTTGGGAATAAAGTTTAGTGCTATTCGTTTAATTGTATCTATTCCTCTTGTAATTATTACAGGAGTTATGTTAGGAAGAGCATTGGAAAAAAGAGAATATAAATTACCTGAAAATAATCAAAATTAATATAAGTTAATATTTTTGAAACAAATTTGCTTATATTAATATAGAGGGTGGTGGAAATGAGAAATAGACATAGATGTGGGATGAGAATGAGTGCAAATAAATATTTGATGATGAAAGATTATGAAACTGCATATAATTTATATAAGAATATGATTGATGAAAATGGAACCGTTAATGATTATTTAAAATATATATTTATTCTTGTTATGTTAAATAGAAGTTATGAAGCTGTAGAAATCGTAAATAAAATATTGCCATCTGCTATAAAATGTAAAGGATATGGGCTATTAAAAGAATTAATAAAAGATAATATTGATATAATTAGAGATAGAGGAGATATTATAGGAGAAAAAATATTTAAACTTATTTTAGGAGATGGAAAAGATGGAAGTAACAGTTTTGATGGAAAACCTTGTATATAAACAAGGTTTAAAAAGTGAACATGGGTTATCTTTTTTATTAAAATCAGATGATTTGAAAATAATTTTTGATACAGGGCAAACAGGAGATTTTATATGTAACGCTATTGCATTAGGAGAAAATTTAAAAAATGTTGATTATGTAGTTTTAAGTCATGGTCATTATGATCATACAGGTGGATTAAAAAGATTTTTAGATATAAATAAAACTGCAAAAATAATTATGAAAAAAGAGGCGTTAGAAGAAAAATATTCGAATTCAACTGGGAAAATAAGACCAATAGGATTTGAATTAAAAGATAGTTATATGAATTATGATAATGAATTTATATTTGTAGATGGTTTTTATGATATTAATAAAAATATTAGAGTAATTGGAGATATAAAAAAATATACTGATTATGAAGATGATGAAAAAAAACTGTTTATAAAAAAAGATGAAGAATTTATAAAAGATAGTTTTAAAGATGAACTATTTTTAGTTGAAAAAAATGATAATAATAAAAAAATAGACATTATAACAGGATGTTCTCATAATGGGATTATAAATATTATAAAAACTGCAAAATATAATTTTGAGGATTATAAAATAAATTCAGTTATTGGAGGAACACATTTAAAAGGAAAATCAAGCGATAGAATAGAAAAAACTATAAAAGCATTAGAAAAATTAGAAATAAATAAAATTGGAGTTAATCATTGCACAGGTATTGATAGTTATACAATTTTAAAATCAAAATTAGGCGATAATATTTTTTACGCATATACAGGATTAAAAATAAATTTATAGGAGGATTAAAATGGCAGAACAACAAGTAAATAATGATCAAGCAATGCAAGATATGAGATTAAAAGCAAATGTAGAAAAAATCAAACATAAAATTGTGGTAATGAGTGGAAAAGGTGGAGTTGGAAAATCTACTGTTGCTACAAATATAGCTTATGGATTAGCATTAGAAGGGAAAAAAGTTGGGCTTTTAGATGCAGATGTACATGGACCAAATATTCCATTAATGTTAGGTATTGAAGGAAAAAAGATTGCTAATTTAGCAGAGCCATATCAAGTACATGAAAATTTAAAAGTTGTTTCTTTGAGCTTTTATGTGGGAAGTTCTGATGATCCGATTATTTGGAGAGGTCCTGCAAAAACAGGAGCAATAAAACAACTTTTAGCTGATGTAAATTGGGGCGACTTAGATTATATGGTAGTTGATTTGCCACCAGGAACAGGAGATGAACCATTAACAATAGCTCAAAATATTGGAAAAGTAGATGGAACTGTAATAGTAACAACACCACAAAATGTAGCATTACTTGATTCAAGAAAGTCAGTGAAATTTTCAAAATTATTAAATATGCCTATACTTGGTATAGTAGAAAATATGAGCGGATTTATTTGCCCTCATTGTGGAGAAAGAGTAGATATATTTAAATCTGGTGGAGGAGAAGCTGCTGCAAAAGAGTTAGGTGTGAATTTCTTAGGGAAAATACCAATGGATCCAGCTATTGTTGAAGCAGGAGATAGTGGGAAACCGTTTATCTATTTTAATAACGGAGGAATTGCAGCTGGTATATTTACAGGAATTGTAGATGAATTAATAACTAAATCTGAAGGAAAAACAACTGAAAAGAAAGAAGAAGAAAAAACAGGAAATAGTGGAGGAGAAAAAATTATGAGAATAGCATTTCCAACAAATGATAGAGTTAATGTAGAAGAACATTTTGGACATTGTAAAGAGTTTGCTATATTTGAGGTAGAAGCTGGGAAAATATTAAAAACTGAATTTATAACACCACCACCACACGAACCTGGAGTGCTACCTAAATTTTTACATGAAGAGAAAGTTAATATAATAATTACTGGAGGAATGGGTCAAAGGGCTGTAGATATATTTCATTCTAATGAGATTGATGTTATATTGGGAGCAAGTGGAAGTATGGAAGATGTGTTAAATGAATATTTAGGCGGAGATCTATATTCTAAAGGATCGGCATGTAATCATGATCATGATGATGACCACGAATGTAATCACTAAAATTAAGTTTAACTTATATGAAACCGAGAAATCGGTTTTATATAAGTGCTGAAATTTTGCAAATCAAAATATTAGCACTTATAATGAAATATTTGCCTGGTTTTAAGGGCAAAAACTATGAAATGGAGGTTGATTAAAATGAGAGGAAACAGAAGAGGACCATTAAATGAAGGTCCAATGACAGGAAGAGGATTAGGATTATGTAGCGGGAGTGAAACTACTGGATATGTAAAAGAAGGCGGTAGATTGGGATTAGGATTAGGTAGAAGAAATGGAGCAGGAATGGTTGGAGGCTTTGGAAGAAGAGGCGGAAACGTTGGAGCAGGAAGAGGCTTTGGATTTAGAGGCAGAGGATATGGATATGAAAATTATTCTGCACCTGCTATTAATGAAACAGAATATTTAAAAGAAGAAGAAAAAGTTTTAAGAGCAAACTTAGATGCTATTTCTAAAAGATTGGAAGAATTAGAAAAAAATAGTAAATAATTTAACTATGAAAATCAGTAAAACGTACCAGAAGATTGGTGTGTTTGATATGAGATTCAAACACACCAATTATATTAATTAAAATGAAATATTAATTTGGAGGAAAAATAAAATGGAGAAAAAAGTAATAAAGAATTTTAGCCCTTCTTGGTTTGCGGTGGTTATGAGTACAGGAATTATACCAATTGATTTATGTTTGGCAAAATCAAGCGTCCCTTTTTATTCTACTTTAGCAAAAATATTTTTTGTTTTATCAACATTAGTATTTGTTGCATTATTTATACCATGGATTATTAGATTTTTTACAAATATGGATGAGATAAAAAAAGATTTAAGACATCCTGTATTGGGGAGCTTTTTCCCAACAGTTGCAATAGCAACTTTGATATTAGCAATTGATTTTTTAAGAATAGGAGAATCCTTTTTAGGAAAAGAGTTAGCTTTAAAAATAGCATTAATTCTTTTTGTAATAGGTACAATCGGTGTATTTTTATTTGGATTTATTATATTACCACTAACTTATATTAGTGATAATATAAATTTACAACATGCTAATTTTGGCTGGTTTATACCGCCGGTTTCTCATCTTATAATTGCTGTTGTAGGGCTTGATTTAGTTCCACATTATAAAAATACAGTTTTAGGAAATAATATTTTTATAATATCTTTAATTGGAGCAGGAATAGGTATGTTTTTATATTTATTTGTGGGTGCAATTGTATATCATAGATATATTTATCATGAAATGCCAATGCCTAAATTGGCCTCAACATTTTTTATAGGCATGTCTCCAACAGCTATTTTAACAATTATATTGGTAAAATTAGTTGCAGCTTCTAAATTTGTAAGTTATAATATAAATGTTGGAGCAATAAGTTCAGTTTCTAAAGTTTTGGGTATTGCATTTTGGGGATTTAGTATATGGTGGTTTATTATTTCGTTGATAGTTTTAGTTCATCATATTAAATCAAAACAATTACCTTATGCTTTAAGTTGGTGGGCTTTTATATTTCCAATTGGTGCTTTAGGTGTGTCTACTGGAGCGATTAATAAATTGGTGCATTTCAAATATTTTATATATTTTTTAAATGGGATAGATATTGTACTGTTAGCAATGTGGCTATTTATAGGAATAAAAACCATAAAAGGCATAGTCAATGGAACTGTTTTTGAGGCGCATTAAATAATAAAATAGGAGTGGATTATGAAAACATATGTAGAATGTATTCCGTGTATAATTAATCAAGGTATAAAAATAGGTAGAAGATTAGATATTAAAGATGAAAAAATAGAAGAGATGGTAAGAGAATTAATGGACCATTTAAAAGGAGAAAATTTTAATAAAACTCCGGCAGAATTAGCAAAATATTCATATAAGATAATAAACAAGTATATGATGACAAATGACCCATATAAAGAGATAAAAAAATATTATAATGAAAGTATGTTAAAATTAGTTCCAGAAATAAAAAATATAATTAATAACTCTGGTAATAGATTTGAAATAGCTATGAAAATAGCTGTACTAGGAAATATAATAGATTTTGGTTCAAAGCATAAATTTTCTGAAAATGATATAATAAAAAAAGTTAGAGATATAGGAAATAGCTATTTTGCGATTGATGATAGTAAAAAGTTATATGATAAATTAAGAGTATCAAAAACTTTACTATATATTGGAGATAACTGTGGAGAAATAGTTTTTGATAAAATATTTATCGAATATATAAAATTTTCTTTTCCTAATTTAAAAATTTATTATGGAGTAAGAGGTGAACCTGTAATTAATGATGTTACTATAGTAGATGCAAAAGATGTAAATATGGAAGAAGTAGCAGAAGTTATAGACAATGGAGATAATTCTCCAGGAACAGTATTAAATAATATATCTGGAAAATTTAAAGATTTATTATTTAATTCAGATTTAGTAATTTCAAAAGGACAAGGCAATTATGAAACTTTAAATGAAATTAATAGAGATGATGTTTTTCTATTATTTATGGCAAAATGTGATGTTGTGTCAAAAGAATTAGGGGTAAAGAATATGAGCTTTATTTGTAAAAAAATAGATAATATTTAAAAATAAAAAGCTTTTAATATATATTAATATATGCTAATATATACGCATATAAAATAAAAATAGGAGGATTTAAAAATGAGAATAGCAATAACAGCAAAAGGTGAAGGATTAAAATCAATGGTAGATGACAGATTTGGAAGATGTGAGAATTTTGTAATATTTGATACAGAAACAAAAGAAACAACTACAGTAGATAACGATGCAAAAAATGAAAGTGGAGGAGCAGGAGGAAAAGCTGTAAGAATTTTATCTTTAAATAAGGTGGATGTAGTTATAGCTCCTGAATTGGGACCAAAAGCAACTGAAGGATTAAAAGCTTTTGAAATAAAAGCCTATAAAAAAGGAAATAGTGCTACAGTAGAGGAAGCTATTAATAATTATAATGAAAATAAACTTGAAGAAATTAAATTTTCTACAGTAGAAGAACATAGTGGACTTAGAAAAGCTTAAAAGAAAGAATAATTGATAATAGAAAATTAATTATGAGGAAAATGAGAAGATAGAAATATAAAATTAGGTGCTTATAATTTTATATTTAATTAAGGGTCAGATAAACGAGTGCTTACTATTTTCCTATAAAAAAATATCGTTTATGTATTTTTTTATAGGAAACCTTTAGTAAGCTATTGTTTTATGAGCGCTAAATTATAAAAGAGAGGTAGAAAAAAATGAGAATAGCTGTTTTAAGTGGAAAAGGTGGAACAGGGAAAACAACAATATCTACTAATTTATCTATAAATATAGAAAATTCTATGTTGATTGATACTGATGTAGAGGAACCAAATTCACATATTTTTTTGAAACCAAATATAACTGAAACAAAAAGTGTGAAAGTTGAGTACCCTGTTGTAGATAATGAAAAATGTACTTTATGTGGAAAATGTGGAGATTTTTGTAATTTTAATGCAATAATACCAGCTAAAAATACAGTTTTAGTATTTCAAGAGAGTTGTCATTCATGTGGTGGATGCAAAATGGTTTGTCCAACTGGGGCGATAACATATTCTAAAAGAGAAATTGGTAAAATATATGAAGGCGATACTAAATTTGGTATTAAGATGAAATATGGAGAGCTAAATTTAGGTGAAATGTCAGGTGTAAAAATTATAGAAGAATTAAAAGAGATTACTAAAAATGAAGATATTGTAATAATTGATTCTCCACCTGGTACTTCTTGTTCAACTGTTGCTGCAGTAGAAGATGTTGATTATGCAATAGTGGTTACAGAGCCTACTCCTTTTGGTGTAAGTGATATGAAAATGGTAGTAGAAATGTTAAGAGAAATGAAAATTCCATTTAGTGTATTTATTAATAAAGCTGGTTTAGGTGATAATGAAGTTTATGAATATTGTGAAGATGAAAAAATTAAAATTATAGGCGAGGTACTTTTTGATAAGAAAATTGCTGAATATTATTCTGAAGGGATTCCGTTTTCAACAAAAATTCCTAAATATAAGAAGTTGTTTAATGATATTTTTGAAGAAATTTATATGGAATTTAGAAAATAATGGATATTTATAAAAAATATTTAGAAGCTATAAAAATACTTGAATTACCTTTGAAGTTTAATTTGAAAATTTTAAAGAAAAGATATAAAGATATGATTAAAATGTATCATCCTGATTTGAATAATGATGAAGAGATGGAATTGAAAATTCATGAAATAAAAGAA
This sequence comes from Haliovirga abyssi, assembly GCF_030295325.1. GTDB lineage: Bacteria > Fusobacteriota > Fusobacteriia > Fusobacteriales > Haliovirgaceae > Haliovirga > Haliovirga abyssi. The sequence continues at coordinate 1,075,688 of NZ_AP027059.1, forward strand.
GCTTATGAAATTCTTTTGAGTTATTTTGAAAATTATAAATTAAATTTTGAAAAAGATAATTTTAAACTTTCTCCAAAAGAATTATATGAGAAAAAATTAATGAATGATTGGAAAATTTAAAAATATTGTTTTTGAATTATTTTTTTAAAAACAGAAATGAGAAAATATAAAGGAAGGTTTTTAAAATGGATATTAATGAAATAGTTATAATTTCAGGAAAAGGTGGGACAGGAAAGACAACATTAACAGCATCGTTAATACCTTATTTTGAAGAGTTAGTTGTTGGAGATTGTGATGTTGACGCTCCTGATTTAAAAATTCTTTTTGAAGGTGATAATATTACTAAAGAAGGATTTGTAGGTACTAAAAAAGCTATTATTAATGAAGAAAAATGTATAAAATGTGGAAAATGTTATAGAGCTTGTACTTTTGGAGCAATAACAAAAGAGATAAAAATGAACACTCCTAAATGTGAAGGTTGTGGAGTTTGTGAATATGTTTGCCCAGTTGGAGCAATAGAATTAAAAGATGCTGTAGTAGGGAATTTGTTTGTTTCGAATACCAATTATGGAAAAATGGTTCATGCGAGATTAATACCTGGAGAGGAAACATCGGGAAAATTAGTTTCTGCAGTTAGAAAAAGAGCTAAAAAAATAGCTTTAGAAGAAAATAAAAAAAATATTATAATAGATGGAGCTCCTGGTGTGGCTTGTAACGTAATTTCATCAATAACAGGAGCAAAAAAAGTAGTAATTGTAACTGAACCAACTTTTTCAGGATTGCATGATTTAGAAAGAGTATATGAAGTGACTCAAAAATTTAGATTGCCAGTTTTAGTTGTTATTAATAAGTATGATCTGTCTATAGAAATGAGTAATAAAATAGAAGAATTTTGTAAAGAAAAGAATATAGAGTTAGGATTAAAAATACCTTTTAATAAAAAAATGGTAAAAGCGATTGTAGATAAAAAAATTCCTTCATTAGCTGAAAAAGAATTTTTTGACAGTTTCGGATTTGGAGAGTTTATTGAGAAGTTGAAAAAATAGAAAAAGGAGTGAAAAAAATGCCTTGGATAAAAACAAATGAATGTAAAGGATGTGCTAAATGCATATCAGTATGTCCAGTTAATGCAATTTCAATGATAGATTCAAAAGCTGTAATAGATCAAAAAAAATGTATTAATTGTGGTGCTTGTTTAACTGTGTGCCCATTTGATATTATTAGACCAAATTCTGAAAATCCTGAATTGAAAGGTTTAGGAAATGGAAGAGGAGGCGGTCGTGGAAGAACTGGTGGCGGATTAGGCGGACAGGGTTCTGGACTTGGAAACGGCGGCGGAAGAGGTATGGGACGTGGCAGATAAAAAATCAATTAGATTAACTTATATTAGCTTTGGATGGCATAGTTTTTTTCTTGCGCTTACTATGTCAATGATAGATTTTAATACTGTTTTTCCATCATTGATTTCAGAATTATCTAAATCAAAACTTATATTTGGAGCATTATATGCAATTTTGCTAGGTGCTCCAAATATTTTCAATATGATTTTTAGTCATCATATGAGAAAACATCATTATAAAAAGAAATATTTGCTTTTAGGAATTTATATGAGAGGATTTTCCTTTTTAGGGATGTCTTTATCAGTAATATTTTTTGCGAAAAGTAATCCAATGTTAGCTATTACTCTTTTTTTCTTGTGGATATTTATATTTTCAGCAAGTGCAGGATTTGCAGGAATAGCTTATTCTAATTTAATAGCAAAACTATTATCTACGCATGAAAGAGGTCAATTTTATGCAACAAAACAATTTGTAGGAAGTACAGCAAGTATTATTGGTGGAATAGTTATAGGAAAAATATTTAAAAATAGTGGTTTTGCGTATCCTTATAATTATGGGATAGCTTTATTCATAGGATTTGCGGGATTAGTAATTGCTTCTTTGGGGTTTTATGCTATAAAAGAACCGTCTTCAGAAATTGAAACAGATGATTATAATTTTTTAGAATTTTTAAAGCAAGTACCAGAGATTTTAAGAAATAATAGAAAATTTTTAAATTTTATTATAGTAGAAAATATAAGTAGTTTCTCTTTGATGATATTACCATTTTATATGGTATTTGCTAAAGATAAATTAGGAGTTGGAAAAAATTATATAGGAAAATATTTAATGTTTCAAATTTCAGGAATGGTAATTTCAAATTTGATTTGGGGATATTTCATTAAAAGAAAAGGTACAAAAAAGATGACTGGAGATTGTATTATTATAGGAGCAATATTACCAATTTTAGCAATTATATTATCAAATTTTGGAGCAAATATTTATTCATTTTTATTTTTCATAATAGGTTTCGTAATGAGTGGAAGAAGAATAACTTTTGAGCCATATTTATTAGATATAATTCCTTCAAATAGAAGAGTTACATTTTTAGGAATTAGAGGAACATTAAATATTTTAATGATAATATTACCTTTAATTGGAGCAACTGTAATAAAATTCTTTGGATATTATACAGCATTTTTAATAGTATCTGGAGTTATGTTTTTTGCATATTATTTATTGAGAAAGGAGAATTAATATGAATGAATTAATAATAGCGTGTGCTACAAATAATGGAGAAGAATTTGTAAATGATCATTTTGGTAGTGCAAATTATTTTGATATTTATAAAATGTCAAAAGAGAGCATTGAAAAAATAGATAGAGTAGATAATACAAGTGAAGAGGAAAAAGAGGATGATGGAATACATGGAGATCCAAATAAAGCCAAAGGAATATCTGGAATATTAAAAAAGAAAGATGTTCAAGTTGTAGTTGGTTATAAAATGGGACCAAATATCATTAGAATGAAGAAAAAATTTGTGCCTGTGATCGTTAGAAATATAAATATAAAAAATAGTTTAGAAATTGTAAAAAATAATTTTGATAAAATAGTTGAAGAATTAAATAATGGTGAAAATAGAAAACATATAGTATTAGAATAGGACCTTTAGGGGTCCTATTTTTTTAGGATAAAAAAATTGATTTTTTATCCATGGTGTGATATAATGCAATGCATATTAACATTGGTATGAAATGGTTGAAAGAATATCTACTTAAGAATAAATTATAAATTTATTCAGGAAGTAAGTAATGCTATTTTTTTAACATTATTTAGTAACAAATATCCAAACATTCTAATTTTTTTATAATCTTAATTTAATATAAAATTCTATTGATTAAAAAAATTAGGTGAAATAAAATATTAATTTTTAGAAAGGAGGTAAATAAATGAACTATATAAAATACGCTTTTACTGGTATTAATATATTGCCATCAATATTTTTACTTATTATAATTTTTTATTGGTTAATGACTATACTAGGATTTTTTTCAATTGATTCGGGACTGGATATTAATACAGATGCAAATTCTGATTTAGAGCTTAATTCTGAATTAGAAGGTGATATTAATTTAGGAAATCTTTCAATAGCTAGTAAAATTTTTGAATTTTCAAATATGGGAGCAATGCCATTTATGGTCTATTCAACTTTCTATGTTATTGTCTTGTGGACATTATCAATGTTGACTTATTACATAAAAATATCGCAAAATATATTTATATCTTTAATAATTTTTATTATCAATTTCATCTTAACTTTTTTCTTAACTAAAATAATAACTCTTCCCTTAGTTAAATTTTTTAAATCTTTTAATATTGATGAAAAAAATAAGATAATTGGCTCTATATGTACATTAAAATCAACTATTGAAGGAGAACATATAGGATTAGCTGAAGTAGAAAATGATAAATATCCAATAGTAATAAATGTAAAAAGCCCAAATAAGAAAATAGAAAAAGGAGAACAGGCTATTGTAATATCAGAAGAAAATAACAATAATTTATATATAGTAGAAAAAAATAATTTTTTTTAGAAAGGAGAATGGTTAGAAATGATTGAGTTTATTTTGTATGTGGTAGGTATTGTAGTTTTTTTGTTATTCATTGGAATACCAATGATTTTAAGTATGTTTTATAAGAAGGTAGTTCAAGGGAAAACCATAGTTAGAAATGGAATAGGAGGTTCAAAAGTTTCTTTTTCTGGAATATGGGTAATTCCTATATTGCATAAATTTGAAAAAATGGACATTTGTGTTAAAAGAGTAGAAATTGCTAGAGAAGGTAAAGAGGGTTTGATTTGCAAGGATAATTTAAGGGCAGACATAAGAGTAGCTTTTTTTGTAAAAGTAAATCATACTGAAGAGGATGTTTTGAGGGTTGCTAAATCTTTAGGAACAGAAAAAGCGTCTGATACTGTAACTTTAATGGAGTTTTTTGATGCTAAATTTTCAGAAGCATTAAAAACAGTGGGTAAAAAATTTGATTTTGTGCAATTATATACTGAAAGAGATAAATTTAAAGATGAAATTTTACAAGTTATAGGTACTGACTTAAATGGATATATTTTGGAAGATGCTGCAATTGATTATTTGGAACAAACAGATATTAATTTATTAAATCCTGATAATGTGTTAGATGCAGAAGGGATTAAAAAAATAACAGATTTAACAGCGAAACAACTTGTAATGGCAAATCAAATAAAAAGAGACAAAGAAAAAACTATTGTAGAACAAGATGTAACTGCAAGAGAGGCTATATTAGAATTAGAAAAACAAAAATCTGAAGCAGAAGAAAAACAAAATAGAGAAATAGAAAATATTAAATCAAGAGAAAATGCTCAAATAAAAATAATTCAAGAAGAGGAAAAATTAAAATCAGAAAATGCAAGAATTAAAGTAGAGGAAGAATTAATGATTGCAGAAGAAAATAAAAATAGACAAATTATAATAGCACAAAAATCAAAAGAAGCTACAGAAGCTGTAGAAACAGAAAGAGTTGAGAAACAAAGATTATTAGAAGCTACAGAAAAAGAAAAATTAGTTTCTTTAGCTCAAATTGAAAAAGATAAAAAGATAGAGACTGAAAATAAAAATATTAAAGAGATAATAAAAGATAGAGTTATAGTTGAAAAAAGTGTAGTAGAAGAAGAAGAAAAAATAAAGGATACTAAAGAACTAGCTGAAGCTAAAAGAAAAAAAGGTGTTAGCATTACTGCAGCAGAAGCTGATGCAGAGGTTCAAGGCATAGAAAAAGTAAAATCAGCAGAAGCAGAAAAAGAAAGTGCTACAATTTTAGCAGAAAAAGAAATTATAGTTGCAGATACAGAACTAAAAACGTCACATAAAAAAGCTGAAGCTACTAAAATATTAGCAGATGCTAAATCAGAAGAAGCAGCAATAGTAGGAATATCAGAAGCAAGAGTATTAAAAGCAAAAGCGGAAGCATATACAGCTGAAGGGCAATCAAAAGCTACAGTTATAAAATTAGAAGCTGAAGCTACAGCAAAATCGATAGAATTAAAAGGATTAGCTGAAGCTAAAACTACAAAAGAAAAAGCATTAGCTGAAGCAGAAGGGATAACTAAAAAAGCTGAAGCAATGAAAAAACTTGATTCTGTTGGAAAAGAACATGAAGAATTTAAATTAAAACTTAATAAGGAAAAAGAGGTAGAACTTGCTGAAATAAATATTCAAAAAGATGTTGCTGTATCACAAGCGGAAGTTGTAAAAGAAGGACTTAAAAATTCTAATATTGATATAGTTGGAGGAGATACTATATTCTTTGATAAATTAGTAAAATCAATTACTTTAGGAAAACAAGTTGATAGAGTGATAGATAATTCGGATGTTTTAAAAAATATAAACGATACTTTTTTTGATGGAGATGCTGAAAATTTTAAAAAACAATTAAAATCATTTGTTTCTAATTTTAATTTAAATACAGAAGATGTTAAGAATCTTACTATATCAAGCGCTATATCTAAAATGATGAAAAATTCTCCAAATAAAAATGATTTTTTTAATGGTATTTTAGATAAAGTTAATAAAATAGGAATTGGAGATAAACTTGTCTCAACAATAATGGATTAGGGTGATTAAAATGGGAAATGTGGAAACTATAGAAAAAACAGAAGAAAAAAAAGGTTCTAAATTTGAAGCATATAATGTAATTAGAAAAAGATTAGTAGAACAATCTAATGTTTTAAAAGATAAAATTGACAAATTGAATGTAGATAGAATTAAAATATTTGGAAAAATAGAAAATGGGATAAAAAAAACAGAGATGATTGTAACTGAAAATAGTTGTATTCCACGTGACATTGTTCCTATACAAAACAAATTAATTTTAGGATACAATGTTCAAATGGGATTAAAAACAACAACAGATATTTCTGATATTTTTTCTATATATGAGTATAATGAAGACAGTTTAAAAAAAGTAGGATATGAATTAATAGATGACGATAAATTTAAAAAAGATTTAAAAGATTTATATAAGTATTATAAAGAGAGTTTCTTTGCAAAATTTTTTGAAAAAGAAAATATTTTACATATGGTTTTTCAAAATGGGAAAAATGAAGAGGATATAAAAAGTTTTAAATGGATTTTAACTTCTGAGAATAAATTTGTGTATCTTGGAAATAGATTTAGTCACGAAGTAGAATTTCCTAAACAGCAAGAATTAAATTGGATAAAAACTAAAAGAGAAGACCAGATATCTGGTCTTCACCCTCATATTTCGATAAACGATAAAATTTTTGTAGAGACCATTGAAGGAGATTTAACTTTAAAAATAGAAAATAATACTGAAACAGGTAAAGGGATATACTCTGAAGAAGTTGAAAATTTAGATCAAAATTTAGATGATTCAGAAATATATTATGCTGAGGTAGGAAATTTAATATTATTAAAAATAAAACCTTATCAAGAGAAAACATTTAGAAATCTTGTCTTTAATGAAAAGACAAAAGAAGTCATTAAAGTTGATGGAATAGAAGAAGCTTGTGTTTTATTACCAGAAAATCAAGGAATAATTTTTCCAAATGGAAGTGTATTGCAATCTGGTGGTGGGAAAATATTTGATATTAATCATAAAAATATGGTGTTTGAAATTAAAAAATCTTCAAATAATGGAGAAGATTATCAATATATTTTTTATAATAAATCAAACGGGGAATATTATATTTATAATTATAATATAATAAATCAAGAAATTATAAAGCCTGTAATTTGTAATGGATATTCTCATTTTAAAAATGGTGATATGATAGTTTTTAAAGAGGATAGTGAACCTAAAAGGAGTCACACAATACAAATATGGAAAACATCTTTTAGTGATGATAATAACATAGTTGATGAAGAAAATAAAAATAATTTTTTATATAATCTTGGAAATAAAGAGATTGTAAAATTAATGGCAGATTGTCACTCTTTATATAAATTGATAAAAAAAGATGATAGTTATTATGGCTTATATATAGATATAAATAAAGAATCTGAAAAGATTAAAAACAATTATTTTTGGATTAATAAAAAAGAAGCTTATGGTATAAATTCTGTATTAGAAGATATAAAAAAAGCTGCAGCAGTAGCAATAAATGAATTTGATAAAGTAGATAAAGAGAAAGAAAATAATAAAAACAGATTTAATTTGGTAAAAAGTAATGTTGAAAATATAATAAAAAACATAAAATATTCATCTTTTGAAACTATTTATGATTTTGTAAATATTTTAAATGACTTAAGAAAATCAAGAGGAGAAATTTCTAGTTTAAAAGAATTAAAATTTATAGAGATAAGCTCAATAAATAATTTAGAGAATGAAGTAAAAGAAAATAATTTGAAAATAGCAGAAAAATGTGTTGATTTCCTTATGGGAAAAGATAGTTTAAATCCTTATGTAGATAGTGTAAAAGAGATAGAAGAAAAATTAGATGATGTAAAAAAAGCAATTACAGGAAAAGAATTAAGTGAAAAAATAAATGAAGTTTCAGAAGAATTAGAGATTTTAATTAATGTAGTAAATAACTTAAAAATAGAAGATACTACAAAGAGCTCTGAAATTTTGGATAAAATTTCTCTTTTATTTTCAAGATTAAATCAAAGTAAATCAAAACTGAATGGAATAGTAAAAAATCTTGGGAGTAAAGAAAAAAAAGGAGAATTTTTTTCTAAACTTAATTTATTAAGTCAATCAGTTTCTAATTTTTTAGAGATAGCAGATACTTCTGAAAAATTAAATAATTATCTTACTAAATTAATTGTTCAGCTAGATGAACTAGAGAGTAACTTTTCTGAATTTGAAGAGTTTATTCCTCAAATTACAGAAAAAAGAGAAGAGATAATATCAAGTTTTGAAACTAAGAAACAACAAATAGTAGATAAAAAAAATAGAAAGATTGATTCTCTTTTTAAGGCATCAGAGAGAGTTTTGAAGGGTATAGAAAATAGAGTAAATGCTTTAGATAAGATAGAAGATATTAATGAAATTTTCTCAGCTGATTTAATGATAGAAAAATTAAGAGATATAATTGATAAATTAACAGATTTAGGAGAAGGAAATAAAGCTGACGGTTTAGAAAATAAAATTAAGGTTTTAAAAGAAAATAGTATAAAACAATTAAAAGACAAAAAAGAACTGTTTTTAGATAAAAATACTATTAAATTAGGTAATAATAATTTCTTGATTAATGATCAAAAAATAGAATTAGCTTTATTAAAAAAAGATGATGGCTTCTATTTTAATATTTCAGGAACAGATTTTTATGAAAAAATAGATAGTTCAAAAATTGAAAAATATAGAGATGTTTGGGAACAAGAGGTAATATCAGAAAACAAAGAAGTTTATAGAGCAGAATTTTTAGCGTATAAAATATTAAAAAAATATAAAATTAATGGTGAATTAGAAAAATTATATGCTATTCCAGAAGAAGATTTGAAAGATATAATTAAAAATTATATTTTAGATAACTTTAAAGAATATTATGTTAAAGGAGTTCATGATGTTGATGGATTTTTAATTTTGAAAGAACTCTTAATTAAAGAGAAGGAGCTTGAACTAGGAGCATTTGATCCAATTACTAGAGGCGCTGGAAATTTATTTTGGGAATATGGATTAGATAATAAGAATAAAGAAAAACTTTTAAAAAGATTAAAATCTATAAATCTAATTAATAAATTTTCAAATAAGAATATTGAAAATGGATTTTTACCTGAATTAGAAGAAAGAATCGGAAAATTTGTTGAAGATAAAAAATGGATAAAATATAATAATATAAAAGATATTGCTAATTATATTGCTAAAGAGATAGGCGCAAATAAATATTTTGTAATGAGTTTAGAAGCGAAAGATTTATATGAAGAGTTTATAAATCATTTGAAAACTATAGGTGCAAAAAATATTTTTGATAAATCTTTAGAGGATTTAAAAGAGGATATCGAAGGTAAATATATTGTAATAAAAGAATGGATAAATTCTTTTATTTTAAACACAGAAAAAAGTTTTGATAGTTTTATTTATGAGTTAATATCGATAATTATATTGGATAATTTTTCAAAAAGAAGAGTTTTAAAATTAGATACAGCAATAAAAATAAAAGGGTTAGTTGGACAACATAAATTTATAAATCAAACTAAATATGAGATTAATTATAATGATTTTATGTTAAAATTAGAAAAATTTAATTCTATAAATGTACCTAAATTTATAGAATTTCAAAAATTAAAACAAGAAGAAATATCCCAAATGAAAGAAAAGTTAAAATTTGAAGAATTTATGCCGAAGGTTTTACTTTCTTTTGTTAGAAATAAACTGATCGATAATGTTTATTTGCCATTAATAGGAAATAATTTAGCGAAACAAATAGGAGCGGCAGGAGCAAATAAAAGAACAGATAACATGGGAGTTTTATTATTAATATCTCCTCCTGGATATGGAAAAACTACATTAGTAGAATATATATCAAATAGATTAAATATGTTAATGGTTAAGGTTAATTGTCCAACTATTGGAAATAGTGTAACTTCACTTGATCCAGAACAGGCAGATAATATAAATGCAAAAGAAGAGTTACTAAAACTAAATATGGCGTTCGAAATAGGGAATAATATTATGATATATTTAGATGACATACAACATTCTAATCCTGAATTTTTGCAAAAATTTATATCTCTTTGCGATGGACAAAGGAAAATTGATGGAGTTTATAAAGGAAGAAGTAAAACTTATGATTTTAGAGGTAAAAAAGTTGCTGTAGTTATGGCAGGAAATCCATATACAGAAAGTGGAGCAAAATTTCAAATACCAGATATGCTTTCTAATAGAGCTGATGTTTATAATCTTGGAGATATGTTGAAAGAAAATGAAGAAGCGTTTAAATTAAGTTATGTAGAAAATGCAGTGACTTCTAATGTATATTTAAATAAAATTTATATGAAAGATTCTTCAAATATTTATAAATTAATAAAAGTAATCGAAACAGGCAACAGAGATAATATAGAATTTAATGGAAATTATACAGAACAAGATATATCAGAAGCTTTAGAAGTTATGAAAAAAATGTTAAAAGTAAGAGATGAAGTTTTAAATGTAAATATGGAATATATATATTCTGCTTCACAAAGTGAAGAATATAGAGTAGAGCCATCTTTTAAATTACAAGGTTCTTATAGAAATATGAATAAAATTTCTGAGAAAATTATTCCAATAATGAATAATGATGAATTAAGAAAACTAATTGAAATAAGCTATGAAAATGATTCTCAAACATTAGCAACTGATTCTGAAGCGAGTATTTTAAAATTTAAAGAAATTACAGAAAGACTGAATGAAGATTCAAGTAGACGTTGGACAGAAATAAAGAATATGTATATTAAAAATAAAACTAATGATGGCAGCGATAAAATTATATCTTTAACTAAAGCTATTCGTTCAATAGGTAGAAGTATTGACAGGTTAAAAAAAAATAAAAAATATTCTAATGATTATAACAAGAAAAAAGATGACAGCAAAAATATAAGATAAATATCTTTAATTATCAAATTTCAAAAATACCTATCTCATAAAATAGTAATAAATTTCTTGCTATTTTATGAGGTAAAAATTGCTAAAAGACGGGTTTTCAATTTTATTTTTAAATACGTAATAGTTTAAGTTTTTTTATAAGAAAATATGAGAAACATATCTTTCGAATATTCAGGATTGGTAACTTTTTCTAAATATATGGATAAATTTTTTAGTATCTCAATAGAAAATTTTATATACTTAATTAATTGAAAACTATATATTAGTTTTAACAATTGACATTTTAAAATCTATTGACATATTACTTCAATTATGATATACTTTGATTATCAAAGTAAAAGATATCAGAATGGAGGAATATAAAATGACAATATATCTAAACGAGCTGTTACCGGGTCAGTCTGCTTTCATAGTTGGAATTGAAGAAAATTCAACTTTAAGACAAAGATTAATGGAACTTGGAGTTAGAGAAGGAAAGCAAGTTTTTATGAGAAGAAGAGCTCCGTTAGGAGATCCTATGGAAGTTAATGTTATGGGAACAAATCTATCTATTAGAAAATCAGAAGCTAGATATGTAATGATAGATAAAGTGGTAACTTGCCCTGGAAATGGAAAAATGAGAGGGTTAGGCAAAGGATTAGGAAGGAGACATAATAAATGAAAAAATTAAATGTAGCTTTATTAGGAAATCCTAATTGTGGGAAAACAACTTTATTTAATGCTCTAACAGGTGGGAAACAGCATGTAGGGAATTGGGCAGGAGTTACAGTAGAAAAAAAAGAAGGAGAATTTGAATATAATGGGCAACAAATTAATATAATAGATTTACCTGGAATTTATAGTTTATCAACAAAGACTATTGAAGAGAAAGTATCAAGAAATTATCTAATAGAAGAAAAACCAGATTTAGTAATAAATATAATTGATGGGACTAATCTTGAAAAAAGTCTTTATTTAACGACGCAATTAATGGAATTAGGTATAAAATTTATATTAGCTATAAATATGTATGATGAAGTAAAAAGCAAAGGAATAAAAATAGATATAAAAAAATTGTCAAAATTTTTAAATGTTCCTGTTATTCCAATAATTGCTAGGAATGAAACTGGAATAGATTTATTAAAAAGCAATATAACTTCTGAATCAACCCTAAGTAAAGCCAAAGTAGGTTATGATGAAGATATAGAAAATGCAATAGAAAGCCTGTTAAAAATAATAAAAAAAGATAAAAAAATAGAAGAAAAAATTAATATAAGATGGCTAATTATAGAACTGTTAGAAGGAGATCCTAAAGCATTTGAAATGCTAAAAAATAGTATAGTATATGATGAAGTAAAAAATACATTAGATGATAAGATTGAGTATGTAAAAAAAATATATAATGAAGAAATAAAAATTGTTATAATGGAAAAAAGATTTGGATTTATATTAGGATTGATAAAAGAGTGTGTAATTATTAGAAAAATGGATTTTTCAAAATTAGATATAACTGAAAAAATTGATAATATTATACTGAATAAATGGGTAGGATTGCCTCTGTTTTTATTTATACTTTGGGGGACATTTAATCTAACATTTGTTTTTGGAAATTTTTTTAGTTCTTATATTAATGATGGAATAGTGTTACTTGGAAATTTTGTATCAAATGTATTGCCAAATGGAATATTAAAAGATATGCTAATAGATGGTGCAATTGGAGGAATGGGAGGAATTTTAGTATTTTTACCTCAAATTTTAATTTTATTTTTAGTTATAGCTTTATTAGAAGATTCAGGATATATGGCAAGAGTTGCATTTATAATGGATAAACTTATGCATTATTTAGGTTTGCATGGAAAATCCTTTATTTCGCTATTCATGGGATTTGGATGTAATGTACCAGGAATAATGGCTGCAAGAATACTAGAAAATGAAGATGATAGAATTGTAACTGCTTTAGTAAATCCATTTATGAGTTGTTCTGCAAGACTGCCAATTTATATATTAGTAACAGGAATGTTTTTCAAAAAAAATGCAGGAAATGTTATTTTTTCTATATATCTTATTGGGATTATAGTAGCTATTTTTACTGCAAAGATGTTGAAAAAATTCTTTTTTAAAGGGTTATCAGTTCCTTTTGTAATGGAATTGCCGCCATATAGAGCTCCAACTTTGAAATCTTTAATGATACATATGTGGGATAGAGCTTCAATGTTTTTGAAAAAAATGGGTGGAGTAATTTTAATAGGGGCATTAATAGTTTGGGCATTAGGGTATTTTCCTATTAATAAAAATTATTCAAATAATATTGTTAAATTAGAGACTCAAGCTAGCAAAATTACAGATATTCAAAAAAAGAATGATTTATCAATGAAAATAGAGGATATGAAAAAAGTTGAAGATATGGAAAATAGTTATATGGGGAAAATTGGAAAAACAATAGAACCAGTATTTAAACCATTAGGAATAACGTGGAGAGAAGGAGTTGCATTAATTGCAGGAATAACTGCAAAGGAAATTTTTGTTAGTACAATTTCTGTATTATATGGAGTAGGAGATGAAAATGCCACTGGATTAAAGAGAAAAATGTTGAAAGATGGAATAACTCCAATAGCGGCTTATGGTTTAATGGTGTTTGTGCTGCTGTATATACCTTGTGTTGCAACAATTGCAGCAATAAGAAGAGAAACTAATTCATTAAAATGGACTATATTCTCTGTTATATATGGTATTTCAATTGCATATGCACTTAGTTTTTTAATAAATACAATTGGAAAATCTATATTTTATTAAAAGATGATTTTTGAACGTTTATTAATGGAGGTGTTTAAAATGATACAAGAAATAATAGTCGGAATTATAATGGTTATAGTAATATATATAGCTTTTAAAAAAATGTATGAATCTTTTAAAAATGCAGAGAGTGGGACTTGTTCTTCATGTACACATAAAAGTTCATGCAATATATATAGCGAAAAAAATGTTATAAAAAAATAATTAAAATAGTTAAGGGGAAACATACAAAAAAACTTATACTACCATAAATAAAAAAAGCTTGAAATTAATCAACTGATATAGTAGAATAGTAAATAGAACAAATAAAAAATAGGAGGTAATTGTTATGAAAAAAGTGGTTTTATTATTGGTAGTCTTATTAGGTATTTTTGGTTGTACAGGAAAAAATGTATCTTCAGGGACAAAAGTTAAAAAGGTAGTGAAAGAAGCTCCAGTAAAGCCTATAAAGGTAGGATTATTAGTAGAAGGGTTGGGGGATAAGGGCTTTAACGATTCTGCTTTCATTGGGCTAAAACAAGCTGAAAAAAAATTAGGAATAAAATTTAATTATGTTGAACCAGCTTCTGAAGAAGCAGTAGATTACTTTTTAAAAAAATATGCAGAAAGTGATTATGATTTAATAGTGGTTGTAGGATATAGAATGAAAGCAGCAACTGAAAAAGCAGCAATAGATCATCCAAATGCAAAATTTGCAATAGTTGATGCTAGAATAGATTTACCAAATGTAGCTTCTTTGCTTTTTAAAGAAGATGAAGGGTCGTTTTTAGTGGGGGCATTATCTGGAATGATGACTAGAACTGGAGTAATAGGATTTATAGGTGGAATAGATATTCCTTTGATTAGAAAATTTCAAGAGGGATATTCTAGTGGTGCAAAATATGTAAATCAAAATGTTATGACTGTTGATACATATATAGGAGGAGCTAACCCTTTTTATTCTCCAGGGACAGGAAGAAGAAAGGCAGAAGATATGATAAAAAAAGGAGCTGATATATTATATAGTGCTGCAGGTAGAACAGGCTTGGGTGTTATAGATGCAGCAAAAGATGCAGGGATATATGCAATAGGAGTAGATTCTGATCAAGATGGGTTAGCTCCAGGAACAGTTCTAACTAGCATGGTAAAACATGTGGATGTTGCTGTATATAATACTGTAAAAATTACAGCACAAGGGAATTTTAAACCTGGAATAAACTTATTTGGATTAAAAGAAGGTGGAGTTGGAATAACTGATCTAACATATACAAAAGATAAAATACCAACATATATGTTAGCAAAATTAAAAAAAATAGAAATAGGAATAATAGATGGCAGTATAGATATACATGCTAGATAATTAAATTAAGAATATATTATATTTTTTTTCGAGTTTATCTATAATTATAATGTATAAAAATAAAACTAAATAATATTTATATATTTTTATCTGAAAAAGCGTAGAACAAACAAAACACTTGACAAAAAATAGGATATAAAGTATAATAAGTTGCTAATTTATGAGGTGATAGTAATGAAAATAAACGTAGCAGAATTAAAAAGACAAAAAACAGATATAACAAATTTTTCAGGTGAATTACTGTTGGATAATCTGTATGAGGATTCTGCATTGGTAAAGTATAACTTAAATTTAAAGGTTGTAGGAAATGAAGTTATAGCAACAGGAAGAATAATAACGAAAGTAAAGTTAAAATGTGTTAGATGTCTTAAAAATTTTTATCAAGATGTAGATACCGAATTTGAAACTTCATATCTTGAAGAAGAAGATTATAATGAGTATTTAAAGTTAGAGGAAGCAGAACATTTTTTTAACAGTGATGAAATTGTAAGAGAAAAAATATCAGGAAATGAAATTGATATTGATAAGTTGTTCAGGGAATATATCCTTCTTGAAATTACAGAATATCCTATTTGTGATGTTAATTGTAATGGAATAGAAGAGATTGAGCTTTATTCTAAAAATGAAGAGATAGATCCCCGATGGAATCAACTTTTAAATATAACAAAGAAGTAAGAAATAGGAGGTGGAATACAGAAAATGGCAGTATCTCCAAAAAAAACATCAAAAGCAAAAAGAGATATGAGAAGATCGCATCATGCTTTAAAAGCCACAGGTTTATCAGTATGTCCTAGTTGTGGAGCTCCAAAGAGACCACATAGAATATGCTTAGAATGCGGTGTTTATGGTGATAAACAAGTTTTAAATGCAGGAGAAGAAGTAGTTGCAAACGCAGAATAGTTAAATCTACTAAGGGATGGGTTAAAAATAATTTGCACATTTGATAATAATATAATGTTTTGATCATTTTTATTATTAAATGTATAATAAAAATAATTTTTTAAACATTCTTAACTGAGAAAAGCAAGATATAATTATCTTGCTTTTTCTTTATAGTATAGGAGGAATTATGATAGTAGCATTAGATGCAATGGGTGGAGATTTTGCTCCAGTAGAAACAGTAAAGGGAGCTGTTTTAGCATTGGATGAAATAAAATCTTTAGAAATAATCCTAGTTGGAGATGAAAAATTAATAAAAGAAGAATTAAAAAAATATAGCTATGATAAAAAGAGAATAAAAATAGAGCATACAACTGAATTTATAAAAATGAAAGAAGAAAGTTCACCAGCTATGGCTGTAAGGAAAAAGAAAAAGGCTTCGATGAATATTTCTTTAGAACTTGTAAAAGAAGGAAAAGCTAATGCAAGCGTTTCTGCTGGTAATACAGGAGCTTTAATGAGTGCAAGTTTATTAAAATTAAAGCGTATAAAAGGAGTATTAAGACCTGCTATAACAACAATTATGCCATCTAAAAGAGGGAATATAGTTCTTATGGATGTAGGTGCAAATGCTAATTGTAAACCAGAATATTTAGAACAATTTGCTATTATGGGATCATATTATGCAAAACTGTTTCTTAAAAAAGATAATCCTAAAATTGGTTTGATTAATATAGGAGAAGAAACAGGAAAAGGAAATGAATTAGCAGTAGCTTCATATGAACTTTTAGAAAAAAATAAAAAAATAAATTTTGTTGGAAATATAGAGCCTAGAGATATAGTAGACACTGATATAGATGTGGCTGTTACAGATGGATTTACTGGAAATGTAATATTAAAAACAGCAGAAGGTGTAGGAAGTTTTATAACAGGAATATTAAAAGATGAAATAAAAAAATCTTTTATGGCAAAATTAGGTGCAATATTTTTAAAAAATGTATTTAAAACATTAAAATCTAAAATGGATTCTTCAGAATATGGAGGAGCTATTTTTCTTGGAGTAGATGGTATTTCAATAAAAGCTCATGGGAATTCAAATTCAACAGCAATAAAAAATGCGATTAAAGTTGCTAATTTTTTTGCAGAAGCTAATTTTATTGAAAACTTAAAAGAAAATTTTTAAGAATAATAATTTTTATAAACTGGAGGATATAATATGAAAAAGTTAAAAAGTGTAGGGATAGTTGGCTTAGGTTCTTATCTACCTGAAAAAGTTTTAACAAATAAAGATTTAGAAAAAATAGTAGATACTACTGATGAGTGGATAAAAAGCCGTACTGGAATAGAAGAAAGAAGAATTGCAGCTAAAGAAGAAGCTACTTCTGATTTAGCTATAAAAGCTGCTAAAAAAGCATTAGAGGATGCAAATGTATCTCCTGAAGAGATTGATTTGGTTATAGTCTCAACTATAACACCTGATTTTGCATTTCCAGCAACAGCAGCTATAGTACAAGATAAAATAGGAGCATCAAATGCTGCAGCATTTGATTTGGAAGCAGCGTGTACAGGATTTGTTTATGGATTAGCAGTAGGTGGGAATTTTATTGCTACAGGTATGTATAAAAAAGTATTAGTTATAGGCTCAGAAGCTCTTTCTAGAATTATGGATTGGGAAGATAGAAATACATGTGTACTATTTGGAGATGGAGCATCAGCAGCAGTACTTGGAGAAGTAGAAGATGGATATGGATTATTATCTTATGATTTAGGAGCTGATGGAAGTGGTGGACATACATTGGATCAACCAGGCGGTGGATCTAGAAATCCAGCAAGTGATGAAACTGTAAATAAAAAAATGCATTATTTGAGAATGAAAGGAAAAGAAGTTTTTAAATTTGCTGTTACTGCTTTACCTAAGACTACATTAAAAACATTAGAAAATCTTAATATGACTCCAGATGATGTTGATTTATATGTCCCACATCAAGCAAATGTAAGAATAATAGAAGCGGCAGCAAAAAAATTAAAACAACCTGTTTCTAAATTTCATATGAATATGAATAAATTTGGGAATACTTCATCTGCATCTATAGGAATAGCTTTAGATGAATTGTATAAAAATGATAAGTTAAAAAAAGGCGATAACATAGTATTAGTAGGTTTTGGAGCAGGTTTAACATATGGTTCTTGTTTAATTAAATGGTCAAAATAGTAATTCTAAAAGTAGGAGGACAAAAATGATAAAAACTGAAAT
The DNA here is from genome assembly GCF_030295325.1 of Haliovirga abyssi. GTDB lineage: Bacteria > Fusobacteriota > Fusobacteriia > Fusobacteriales > Haliovirgaceae > Haliovirga > Haliovirga abyssi. Next base: position 1,093,833 of record NZ_AP027059.1, read on the forward strand.
TTGTGATTTATTAAAAATAAAATATCCAATATTTCAAGGAGCAATGGCATGGATAGCTGAAGGTAATTTAGCAGGACATGTTTCAAAAGCTGGAGGACTTGGAATTATTGCAGGTGGTGGAATGCCATCAGAATTGTTAAGAGAAGAGATAAGAAAAGTTAGAAAAATTACAGACAATCCATTTGCAGTAAATTTAATGTTGATGATGGATAATGTAGAAAAACAGATAGAAGTTTGTATAGAGGAAAAAGTTCCTGTTGTTACAACTGGAGCTGGAAATCCTGGAGCATTTATAAAAAAATTAAAAAAAGCTAAAATAAAAGTTATACCAATTGTTCCATCAGTTGCATTAGCTAAAAGAATGGAAAAATCTGGTGCAGATGCAATAATAGTAGAAGGGGTAGAAGCAGGAGGTCATGTTGGAGAATTAACAACAATGGCTTTATTACCTCAAATAACAGCAGCAGTGGATATTCCTGTTATTGGAGCAGGAGGAATAGCTACAGGGAAACAATTTGTAGCAGCATTAGCATTAGGAGCTAAAGGTGTACAAGTTGGGACAAGATTTTTAATTGCTGAAGAATGTACTGTTCATGAAAATTATAAAAAAGCAATATTAAAAGCTAAAGATAGGAGTACTGTTGTTACTGGAAGAAAAACAGGACATCCAGTTCGAATTATTAATAATAAACTTGCAAAAGAGTTTATTAAACTTGAAGAATCAGGTGCTTCAAATGAAGAATTGGAAAAAATGGGAGCAGGAAGATTAAGAGCAGCAGCAAAAGATGGAGATATTAATTTTGGAAGTGTTATGTCAGGACAAGTTGCAGCAATGGTTAATAAAGAGGAAACTTGCGAAGATATAATATTAGACTTAATTAATTCTGCAGAAAATGAACTAAACAATTTGAAAAACTTATATCTTTAAAATAATCAAAGAATGTTTAAAAAATAATTTTCTTATATTTTGTTATAAAAACGCTAAAATCGTGCGTATTTTAAAACAAAATGGAAATGTTATTTTTAAGCCGTTCATAATTTATAATTGGAGGTAAAAATGTCAAAAGTTGCATTTGTTTTTCCAGGACAAGGAGCTCAATATGTTGGAATGGGAAAAGAATTATATGAAAATAGTAATAAAGCAAAAGAGATATTTGATAATATATTTAGTGATTTAGAAATAAACTTGGAAAATATTATGTTTGATGGTCCAGAAGAAAAGCTGAAAGAAACAAAATATACTCAACCAGCAATAGTGGCGTTTAGTTCTGTTTTAACAGAATTATTAAAAGAAAAAAATATAAAAGCGGATTACGTTGCAGGACATAGCTTAGGAGAATATAGTGCACTTAATGCAGCAGAAGTACTTTCTATAGAAGATACTGTTAAATTAGCAGAATTAAGAGGAAGTATAATGAATGATATTACAGAAAATATAAATGGAACAATGGCAGCTATATTAGGAGTTCCTGCAGAAAAAATTATAGAAATTTGTAATGGAATTTCAGAAGTGGTTGAAGCAGTTAATTTTAATGAACCAAAACAAACTGTAATAGCTGGAACAAAAGAAGGAATAGAAAAAGCAGTAGAAGAATTAAAAAAAGCTGGAGCCAGAAGAGCGGTAATTCTAGATGTATCAGGTCCATTTCACTCATCATTAATGAAGCCAGCAGGAGAAAAATTAAAAGAAAATTTAGAAAATTTTAATTTTGAAAATGCAGAAATAAAAATAGTTGCAAACACTACAGGAAAAATTATAGATAGTGTAAAAGATATAAAAATAGAACTGTACAATCAAACATTTGGACCTGTAAAATGGGTTGATATAGTTAACGTATTAAAAGAAGAAGGGGTTACAAAAATTTATGAAATAGGTCCTGGAAAAGTATTAAAAGGATTAATCAGAAAAATTGACAGAGGATTAGAAGTGATAAATATAGAGAAGATAGAAGATATAGAAAAACTTTAAAATATATTAAAGATATTAGGAGGTTATTATGATAAATTTAAAAGATCAAATAGCAGTAGTAACAGGTTCTGCAAGAGGTATAGGAAGAGCAATGGCAGAAAAATTTGCAGAAGCAGGAGCAAAAGTAGTAATTACGGATATACTAGAAGATGGAGAAAAAACAGCACAAGAAATAGCTGAAAAATATGGTGTTGAAACAAAATTTATAGTATCAAATGTTACTGATTATGAAAGTGCAAAAAATTTGGTAAAAACTACATTAGAGGTTTTTGGTAAAATAGATATTTTTGTAAATAATGCTGGGATAACAAGAGATGGATTATTCTTAAGAATGAAAGAAGATGATTTTGATAGAGTTATATCTGTAAATTTGAAAGGTGTATTTAATTGTACACAAGCAGTTTTTAAAGCTATGGTAAAGCAAAGAAGTGGTTCTATAATAAATATATCATCTGTAATTGGATTAATAGGGAATGTTGGGCAAACTAATTATGCTGCTTCAAAAGCAGGGATATTAGGAATAACAAAATCTGTAGCTAGAGAAGGGGCGAGAAGAGGAATAAGAGTCAATGCCATAGCACCTGGATTTATCAAGACAGACATGACTCATATATTAAAAGAAGAAGTTCAAAAACAAATATTATCTCAAATTCCAATGGGGGAAATGGGGACTCCAGAAGATATTGCTAATACAGCGTTATTCCTTGCATCTGATTTGTCAAAATACATAACAGGACAAGTAATTACAATTGATGGTGGAATGGTAATGTAGGTAAAATAAAACTTGAAAAAACAAGAAAAATTTGTTATAGTTAATTTGAGAGGAGGTGAATTATTAATGGCAGAATTATTTGAAAAAGTTAAAGAAGTTATAATTGAACAATTAGGCGTAGATGGAGAATCAGTTGTAGCTGAAGCATCTTTCGTAGATGATTTAGGAGCAGATTCTTTAGATACAGTTGAATTAATTATGGCATTTGAAGAAGAATTTGGTGTAGAGATTCCTGATGAAGAGGCTGAGAAAATTAAAACAGTTCAAAACGTTTTAGATTATATTAAAGCTAACGCATAAACTATAGGGGTAATAATTACCCCTATAGCAAATCAATTATATTATATTGCTTATAGTATGATTGATTTGCAAAAAGTGTTTTTTAATACTTTTTGTTTTTGAATCGAAGCTTTTAATATATTAAGGAGAGGTGAAATAAAAAATGAATTTTCCAAAATTAAAAATAGGCAATCTAACACCTAAATTTCCTATTATACAAGGTGGAATGGCTATAAGAGTATCTATGGCTAAATTAGCAGCAGCAGTTGCTAATGAAGGTGGAGTAGGAGTTATTGCAGGTACAGGATTAAAATTAGAAGAATTAGCCAATGAAATAAAAAAAGCTAAGGAGATGACTAAAGGAATTATTGGTGTAAATATAATGTTTGCAGCAACTGATTTTGTAGAATTAGTAAAAACATCTATAGAAAGTGGAATTGATTTAATAATTTCAGGTGCTGGCTTTTCAAGAGATGTATTTGCAATGGCAAAAGAAGCTAAAATCCCATTTTTACCAATAGTATCATCTGTAAAATTGGCTAAAATATCAGAAAGATTAGGGGCTAGTGCAATAATAGTTGAAGGTGGTAATGCAGGAGGACATCTTGGAACAGATAAAGATAGTTGGGATATTGTAAAAGATATAAAAGAAGCAGTAAAAATTCCAGTTATTGGAGCAGGAGGAGTTGTAACTCCAGAAGATGCACAAAGAATGTTTGATTTAGGATTAGATGGAGTACAAATGGGAACTAGATTTGTAGCAAGTAAAGAAGTAGAAATATCAGATGTATTTAAAGAATTATATATAAAATCTAAAAAAGAAGATGTTGTTGAGATAATGAGTTCTGCAGGATTACCTGCGAATGCAATAAAGACAAAATTTACAAATTTAGTATTAGCAGGAAAAGCTCCAAAACCAGAAAACTGTACAAATTGTTTAAAGCATTGTAGTAGAAAATTTTGTATAAAAGATGCTTTGAATAGAGGTCATGATGGAGATTTAGAAAGAGGGGTATTTTTTACTGGAAAAGATGTTTGGAAAATACATGATATACTTTCGGTAAAAGAAATATTCCAACAATTTATAAATTATAAGGCACAATAATAAAATATAACTTTAGAAAGAGGTGGATGAATTGAAAAGAGTAGTAATAACAGGAATAGGATTAATAACAGCTCTTGGGACAGGAAAAGAAAAAACTTGGACAAATCTTTTAGAAGGTAAAACAGGGATTTCTAATATAAAATCATTTGATGCAACTGGATTCGCATCGACTGTAGCAGGAGAAGTAAAAGATTTTGATGCATCAGAATTTATAGAAAAAAAAGAATTGAAAAAATTAGCCAGATATACTCAATTTGCAGTAGTTGCTTCGAAAATGGCATTAGAAGATGCAAAATTAGAAATAACTGAAGAAAATGCAGAAAATATAGGAGTAATAGTTAGTTCTGGTATTGGTGGAATTGAAATAATGGAAAAACAATATTCTATATTGGAAAAAAGAGGACCTAGAAAATTATCTCCATTTACAATACCTGCCATGATCGAAAATATGGCTGCTGGGAATGTTTCTATTTATACAGGAGCAAAAGGACCAAATAAAAGTATTGTAACAGCATGTGCTTCTGGAACTCATTCGGTAGGAGATGCTTTTGAAATGATTAAAAGCGGAAGAGTTGAAGCTATGATTGCAGGTGGGACAGAAGCTTGTATCACTCCTCTTGCAGTAGGAGGATTTTGTGCATTAAAAGCTTTATCTACTAAATATAATGAAACTCCTGAAAAATCTTCTAGACCATTTAACGTAGATAGAGATGGTTTTGTAATGGGAGAAGGAGCAGGAATATTAATTTTAGAAGAGTTAGAATCAGCAAAAAAAAGAGGAGCAAAAATATATGCTGAAATAGTAGGATATGGAGAAACAGGAGATGCATATCATATGACATCACCAGCACCAGGAGGAACAGGTGCAGCAAGAGCTTTTAAAATGGCATTAAAAGAAGGAAATATCAAACTAGAAGATGTGGATTATATTAATGCTCACGGGACTTCAACTGCAGCAAATGATAGATTAGAAACAGCTGCAATTAAATCAGTATTTGGGGAACAAGCATATAAATTAGCTGTTAGTTCTACAAAAGGAGCTACAGGACATGCTTTAGGTGGAGCAGGAGGGGTAGAAGCTGCATTTTTAGCTTTGGCTGTATCAGAAGGTATAATGCCTCCAACAATAAATTATGAAAACCCAGATCCTGAATGTGATTTAGATTATATACCAAATAAAGCAGAAAAAAGAGATATAAAAGTAGCTATGTCAAGTTCTCTTGGATTTGGTGGGCATAATGCTGTAATAGCATTCAAAAAATATTCAAATTAGAAGAGGTGATATGGTTGTTATCAGATAAAAAAATATGTGAATTCGAAAAAAAAATTAATTATACTTTTTTAGATAAATCTTTATTAACAAAAGCTTTAATCCATAGATCATATGGAAATGAACATAGAGATTTTAAAAATATAAATAATGAAAAATTGGAATTACTTGGTGATGCTGTTTTAGATTTAATTATAACGGAATATATATATATAAAGTTTAGTAATGCAACTGAAGGAGAACTCGCTAAATTAAAAGCTATGATTGTTAGTGAGCCTCTCCTTGCAGAGGTTTCTACTGAAATAGGAATTGGAAGTTATATGTTTTTAAGTAAAGGAGAAGAGCTAACTGGTGGGCGAGAAAGAAATTCTATTTTAGGAGATGTTTTTGAAGCCTTATTAGGAGGGATTTACTTAGATTCTGGGTTTGAAAATGCCAAAGAATTTGTTTTAAAATATTTTGTAGATAGAATTGTTCATATTGATGAAAATCTTGATTTAGTAGATTATAAAACAATATTACAAGAATTTACTCAAAAAGAATATAAAAAGATACCAAAATATATTGTATTAGAAGAGTTAGGACCAGATCATAATAAACAATTTAAAGTTGGTGTTAAAGTTAAAAATAGTATTGTAGGAGAAGGTTTAGGCAGAAATAAAAAATCAGCAGAACAAATGGCTGCAAGAAATGCTTGTGGTAGATTAGAGGTAAAATTGCATGAAACATTATAATATTCCAATTTTTATAGTACATTACGGCTGTCCACATATGTGTGTGTTTTGCAATCAACAAAATATAACTGGAGTTATTACTAATATACAGCCTAATGAAATAAGAGCTATTATAGAGGAAACTTTAAAAACTTTACCTAAAAATTCTGAAAAAGAGATAGCATTTTTTGGTGGTACTTTCACTGGACTACCTATAAAATTACAAACTGAATTTTTAGAAGTGGCAAATGAATATATAAAAAAAGGGTTAGTCAATGGGATTAGAATGTCAACTAGACCAGATTATATTAATAGAGAAATTTTAGATAATTTATCAAAATATAATGTTACTACAATTGAATTAGGAGTTCAATCGTTTAATACTGAAGTTTTAAAGCTATCTGAAAGAGGTCATTCAAGAGAAGATGTCTTTAATGCTTCAGAATTAATTAAAGAATATGGAATAACATTAGGATTGCAAATAATGCCAGGATTACCAGGCTCTACAATTGAAAGCGATATTGCTGGAATAGAAGATATTTTAAAAATAATGCCTTCATTAATTAGAATTTATCCTACATTAGTACTTGAAAATACAAAATTAAATTCAATGTATAAAAATGAAGAGTATCAACCCTTATCAATAAGTGATGCTGTAAAAATAACATTACCTATGATAATTAAATTAGAATTAAATGGAATTAAAATTATACGTGTAGGGTTACAACCAGCAGATGATTTAAGAAAAGAAGGAGTAATTACAGCTGGACCATTCCACTCATCCTTTAGAGAAGTTGTGGAAAGCGAAATTTATTACGAATTTTTAAATATAATATTAAAAAAAGAAAAAGAATTAAATGTTATAACTAATCAAAGTAATATTTCTAGAATAGTTGGAATGAATAAAGTTAATTTAAAAAAATTTAATGGGAAATTAAATTTTAATATTGATAATTCATTAGAAAAAGAGCTTATTTTAGTAAATAAAAAATCCTATAAAAGAAAAAATATACTAATGGCTTTGGAGATGAATAATATATGAAACAGATAATAATTACTTCTACAGAATATGAAATAAAAGCAGCTTTACTTGAAGATGGGGTTTTAACAGAATTTTTTATTGAGAGAGATGATAAAAAAAGAATAGTTGGAAATATCTATAAAGGAAAAGTTGCAAATGTTTTGCCAGGAATGGAATCTGCTTTTGTAGATATAGGATTGAAAAAGAACTCTTTTTTATATGTAAAAGATTTAAGAGAGTTTGAAGAAAAATATCTTGATGGAATAGAACATAGTAAAAAACCAATAGAAGAAATTTTAAATGTGAATGATAATGTTATAGTTCAAATACTAAAAGAACCAACAGGGACAAAAGGGGCTAGGGTAACGACTCACTATACAATTCCTGGTAAATATCTAGTTTTAATGCCAAACAATGATTATATTGCAATTTCTAAAAAAATAGGTAATGAGGAAGAAAGAGAAAGATTAAAAAATATATTACAAGATATAAAGCCTGATGGCGTTGGAGTTATAATAAGAACAGATGCACAAGGAAAAGATGAAAAATATTTTATAAAAGAGATTGAATATCTAACAAAGCAATGGAAAGAAGTAGAACATAAATCTTATAATGCTCAAATTGGAGATCTTATATATAAAGATAGCACTTTAGTAGAAAGAGTATTAAGAGATATATTTTCATCAGAAATAGATCATTTAGTTGTAGATTCAGAAGATAATTATTGGAAAGTAATAGATTATATCTCTACATTTTCTGATTCAAATTTAAAACTAAAAGTTCAGCTATATCATGAGAGCGAACCAATTTTTGAACATTATGGAATTAATAGTGAATTAAAAAAAGTTCTTCAAAAAAAAGTATGGCTTGATTGTGGAGGATATCTAATTATTGAAAAAACAGAAGCTTTGGTAAGTATTGATGTAAATACAGGAAAAAACACAGGAACTTATGATTTGGAAAGTACTGTTTTTCAAACAAATATGGAAGCTGCAAAAGAAATTCCAAAACAGTTGCGTTTAAGGAATTTAGGTGGTATAATTATAATTGATTTTATAGATATGAAACTAGAAGAAGATCAGAAAAAAGTTGTAGAAATTTTAGAGGAAAATCTATCAAAAGATAGAATAAAGAATAATATAGTAAGATTTACAGAACTTGGACTTGTGGAAATGACAAGAAAAAGAACTGGGAAAGAACTTTCTAAATATTTTTTAGAGAAATGTCCACATTGTAATGGAACTGGAATGATAAAAAGTAGCGAATTTATTATTGATGATATTATTATGGAAATTAGATTTCTATCAGTAGATGAAGATATTAAAAGAATAAAATTAAAAGTTAGTAATCAATTATACGCAAAAGTACAAAGTTTATATTTAGATTTTATAGAAAAATATTTAAAAGATTATAATAAAGAATTTGAAGTGTTGTTAGATAGATCACTTGAAAGAGATAAATATGAGATTGTGCTTGAAAATTAGGAGGACAAATGAACAAAAATGCAATTTATCCAGGAAGTTTTGATCCAATAAGCAATGGACACATTGATATAATAAATAGAGCTTTAAATATATTTGATAACTTAGTTATTGCAGTTTTGAATAATTCAGAAAAAAAATCTTGGTTTTCTGTAGAAGAAAGAGTTAATATGATAAAAGAACTTTATGGAAACAATAAAAAAATACAGATAAAAAGTTTTGATGGACTTTTAGTTGATTTTATGGAAAAAGAGAATTTGAAAATTGCTATTAGAGGATTACGTGCGGTGTCTGATTATGAATATGAATTGCAACTAGCACTTTTTAATAGTCAATTATCTAAAGGAAAGTTTGAAACTATATTTTTACCAGCATCAAGAGAAAATTTATATTTAAGTTCAACTGTAATAAAAGAGATTGCTATTAATAATGGGCAATTAGAAGAGTATGTTGATAAAACAATTTTAAATAAAATAAGAGAAAAAGCAAAAATAAAAAGGGGTGAATAATTATGATAAAATTATTAGTTGTGGATGATTCATTATTTATGAGACAAATGTTAAAAAATATTTTGCCAAGAGATAAATTTGAAGTTGTAGGAGAAGCTTCAACTGGAAAAGAAGCGATTTCTAAATTTAAAGAATTGGAACCAGATTTAATCACTATGGATATAACTATGCCTGATATGGATGGAATTACTGCTGTAAAGGAGATTAGAAGAATATCTCCAGAGGCAAAAGTTATTATGTGTAGTGCCATGGGACAAAAGCCAATGATAAGAGAAGCTTTAGAAGCAGGAGCTATTGATTTTATAATAAAACCATTTGATAAAGATAAAGCAATAAAAATTTTAGAAGCAATGTCTTTATAGGCAGATATAGCTTAGGCTATATCTGTTTTTGTATAATTAAATATGAATTAAAATTTATATTTGATTATACAATATAAGAAACTTATTTTTTAAACGTTCTTTAGGAGAAAAAAACATGAAAAAAAAAGAATATTATGTGTGTACAAATTGTGGGTATAAAACTAATAAATGGATAGGAAAATGTCCAGAGTGTGAATCTTGGAATAGTTTTGAAGAAGAGACAGAAGCACCTATAAAGATAAAAACAGAAAAATCAATAAAAGCTATTACAATAAATGAAGTAGAATTGTTAAAAGATTATAGATATAAAACAAATTTTAATGAATTTGATAGAGTTCTTGGTGGTGGATTGGTAAGAGGGGAAGTAGTTTTATTAACGGGGAACCCTGGTGTAGGAAAATCTACTTTATTACTTCAAATTTTAAAAGATTATACTAAATATGGAGATGTCTTATATATTTCTGGAGAGGAATCTGCTGAACAAATAAAGCATAGAGCTAAAAGATTAAAAATAAATAGCGATAAACTATTTTTAGTATCTGAAACAGAAATCGAAGCTATAAAAAAATATATTTTAGAGAATAAACCAAAAGTAGTTGGAGTTGATTCTATACAAACATTATATTCAAACGAATATAATGCAATACCAGGAACTGTTACACAAATTAGAGAATCTACATTAAAGATAGTAGAAATGGCAAAAAAACATGGAATATCATTTTTTATTGTGGGGCATATTACAAAAGATGGTAAAGTTGCAGGTCCGAAATTATTGGAACATATGGTTGATGCTGTAATGAGTTTTGAAGGAGAAGAGAATTATTTATATAGAATTTTAAGAAATAGTAAAAATAGATTTGGTTCTATTAATGAAGTGGGAATATTTAATCTTGAAGATGATGGGATTAGTGAAATAAGAAATCCTTCTGAATTCTTTTTAGGTGAAAGAGATGAAAAAAATATAGGAAGTATTGTAGTTCCAGTCTTAGAAGGGACAAAAGTATTTTTATTAGAGATACAATCTTTAACATCAACTACAAATTTTGGAATGGCTAGAAGAGTTGCTCAAGGAATTGATTATAATAGAATGCAAATATTATTAGCAATATTAGAAAAAAAATTCTCTTTAAATTTAACTACACAAGATATATTTATTAATATTCCTGGAGGGTTGTCAGTAAAAGAGACAACTATTGATTTAGCTATAGCTCTTTCGATATTATCTAGTATTAGGGATATACCTGTAAATAATGATGTAGCTGCATTGGGAGAACTTGGACTTAGAGGAGAAGTGAGAAAAGTATCTTTTATAACAAAAAGATTAAATGAACTAAAAAAAATGGGATTTAAAAAAATTTATTTGCCAGAGGGGAATAGAAAAGAAGTAGAAAAATCTAGTATTAATTTAAAATTTTATTATTTAAAAAATTTATATGAATTATTGGAAAGGATGAAATAAAATGAAAGATAATAGTGCAATTTTAAAAATGTTAGCATTAGCATCTCCAGGGACAGATCTAAGAAAAGGTTTAGATAATATATTAGATGCAGAGACAGGAGCTCTCATTGTTGTAAGTGGGTCTTCAGAAATATTAAGTATTTCTGATGGTGGATTTGAAATAAATTGTAATTATGAACCTGAAAAAATATATGAACTTGCAAAAATGGATGGAGCAATAATTATAGATAAAGAAGTGAAAAAAATATTGATGGCAAATGTTCACTTGCAGCCTAATTCTAAAATTACGACTATTGAAAGTGGAACAAGGCATAGAACTGCAGAACGTGTAGCAAAACAAACAGGAGAATTAGTTGTATCTATTTCTGAAAGAAGAAAAAGGATTACACTTTATCAAAATGATGAAAGATACATGATAAGAAATATTACAGATATAATGAGTGAAGCAAACCAAGGTATAAAAACATTAGAAAGATATAAAACGGTATTAGATAAAGAACTTAAATATTTAACTATTATGGAATTTGATGAAATGGTAACATTATATGAAGTTACACATGTAATACAACGTTTCGAAATGTTATTTAAAATAGCTGACGAGATAAAAAAATATATAGTAGAATTAGGAGTAGAGGGAAGATTAATAAATATGCAATTGGATGAACTATTAATGGGAACTCAAGAAGAATTTGAATCATTATTAAAAGATTATTATAATGAAGAAAGCCAATTAAGTATGGAAGATATTATAGCAGGATTAAATAGATTAAATCAAGAAGAGATATTAATAATAGAAAATATATCATATTTACTTGGATATTCTAAAAATTACAAAACATTAGATGATAAAATAGTTCCAAAAGGATATAGAGTTTTAGGGAAAATATTAAAATTAACAAAAAGAGATATATTAAAAATAGTGGAAACATTTATAGATTTAACAAGTATTTTAAATGCAACAATAGATGATATTTCAGAGATAAAAGGAATTAGTAAATTTAAAGCTAAGTCAATACAAAATGGATTAAAAAGATTAAAAGCTACTATTTTATTAGAGAAAGAGATCTAAAATTATAAGAAATATAAATGAATTATTTATAGATTTAAAGATACAAAAAATAAAAAATTATGGAGGTTATTGTTATGGCAGAAAATGATTTAAATCAAAATGTTAATAATTTTTTAAAATTTGTAAAAGGGCTGGGAATATTTGGAGTACTAATCGTACTTGGATTGTATTTAGCAACAGGTATCTATGTAGTTCAACCTGATGAACAAGCAGTAATACTAAGATTTGGTAAATATGTTGAAACAACTGGACCAGGAGTGCATTGGCATACACCATCACCAGTTGCTGCTGTTTATAAAGCTAAAACAACAGCAGTTCATAGAATTGAAATAGGATTTAGAACCATAAATCCAGGACCACCTGCAAGATATAGAGATATTCCAGAAGAGGCTCTTATGCTTACAGGAGATGAAAATATATTATCAGTAGATGCAATTGTACAGTATAAAATTAAAGATATTAAGCAATATATTTTTAATTTAAAACAACCGTATAAGATGCTAAAAGATGCGGCAGAAGCCTCTTTGAGACAAATAGTAGGGAAAAATTTAGTAGAAGAAGTTTTAACAGTGGGTAAAGAAAAAATTCAAAGAGAAACTAAAGATAGATTGCAAGAGATATTAGATAAATATGAAACAGGAGTTTATGTATTGAATGTGCAATTGCAAGATGTACAGCCGCCTAAAGAGGTAATAGGAGCTTTTAAAGATGTGGCTAGTGCAAAAGAAGATAAAATTCGTTATATAAATGAAGCAAATGGATATAGAAATGATATGATTCCAAAAGCAAGAGGAGAGGCGGAAAAAGCTTTAAATGATGCAGCAGCATACAAATCAAAAAGAATAAACGAAGCACAAGGAGACGTAGCAAGATTTACAAAATTATATGATAAATATAAATTAGGGAAAACTGTAACTAAAACAAGAATGTACCTTGAAACAATGGAAGGAATTTTGCCTAATGTTGATAAAATAATTGTAGATAAAAATTTAGAAGGCAAATTATTAAATATTATCGGAAAAGAAGGTGATATCAAATGAAAAAAATATTAGGAGTAGTAGCGATAATAGCAATAGCTATATTTTATACAGGAGTGTTTTATGTTACAGAAATAGAAGAAGCTATAGTAGTTAGAATGGGACAACCAGTTAGAAAACCTATTATGAAAGCAGGGCTTAATTTTAAAATACCATTTATAGAAAAAGTTGATAAATTTGATAAAAGATTATTAGAATACGATGCAGAACCTAAAGAAATAATTACAAAAGACAAAAAAAATATAGTAATCGATAACTATGCTAGATTTAAAATAAGCAATCCATTGCTTTTTTTACAAACAGTACATGATGAAGCTGGAGCTCAAGTAAGATTAGATGATATAATATATTCTGAGTTAAGACAAAATATAGGTAGATATACATTAACAGAGATATTGTCTTCTAAAAGAGAAGATATTATGAGAACTGTAACTAAAAATTCTGATGAAAAAGCTAGAGAATTTGGAATAGTTATTGTAGATGTAAGAATAAAGAGAGCAGATTTACCACAACAAAATGAATTGAATGTATATAAAAGGATGCAAACAGAAAGAGCTCAACAAGCTAAAAAATATAGAGCAGAAGGAAAAGAGCAAGCATTACAAATAGAATCAAAAGCAGATCAAGAAAAAACAACAATTTTAGCAGAAGCATATAGAAAAGCAGAAGAGATAAAAGGAGAAGGAGATGCAAAAGCTCTACAAATATATGCAGATGCTTATAATAAAGATCCTGACTTCTATAAATTCACAAGAAGTTTAGACGCATATAAAAAGATTTTTTCTCAAAAAAATAAAAACAGAATTATTATATCAACTGATTCAGATTTGTTTAATCTTTTTGGTGGTGTAAAATAAAAAATATATATAAAATTTCCCCTTCTTAGATTTTTTTGAGAAGGGGAAAGCTTTATAAGAGGGACAATAGAGGGCACACTTACCCAACTTCAAAGGCATCAGGGAATAGACCTCATCCCCCGACCCCTTCTCCTAATTTAGGAGAAGGGGAGTAAAAATAAAAAAATTCTATCCTAAGATAAGAGAGGATTCAGGTGAGGTCTGAAAAATGGGAAAAAAAATAATAAAATAAAAGAACAATAAAATAGAGGAGGAAACTATTAGATGTTATTAAAAAATAGAAATCTATTTGGAATCAAAGATTTATCAGTAGAAGATATTATGGCTATATTTGAAAAAGCCAAAGAATTTAAAGCTTTATCAAGAAGTAAAATAAAAAAAAATAGTTTATTAAGAGGAAAAACAGTAGTTAATCTTTTTTTTGAAAATAGTACTAGAACAAGAAGTTCATTTGAAATAGCAGGGAAAAGGCTTGGAGCAGATGTTATAAATATGAGTGTTAGTACTTCATCTATAAAAAAGGGAGAATCGCTTATTGATACAGCAAAAACATTAGATGCTATGAAGGCTGACTTGTATGTAATAAGGCATTCTCAAGCTGGAGCACCTAAAATGTTTTCTAAATATGTAAGTGGTCAAGTAATAAATGCAGGAGATGGAGTTCATGAACATCCTACGCAAGCATTATTAGATGGATTTACAATATATGAAACAGGGAAGAAATTTAAAGATTTGAATGTAGCTATTATTGGAGATATTCTTCATTCAAGGGTTGCACGTTCAGATATATATTTATTAAAAAAATTAGGTGCAAATGTAACATTAGTTGGTCCTGCTACACTTATTCCAGATGAATTCAAAAGTTTTGGAGTTGAAATCGAAAATAATTTAGATAATATTTTAGGAAAAATGGATGTAATTAATCTTTTGAGAATTCAATTAGAAAGGCAAGGTGATAGTTTATTCCCTAGTTTGGATGAATATCATAATTTTTTTGGGTTAAATGATGAAAGATTAAAAAAAATGAAAGAAGATGCAATAATAATGCATCCAGGACCAATGAATAGAGGTGTCGAAATTTCATTTGATGTAGCTGATTGTAAACAACAAGTGATACTTGACCAAGTAGAAAATGGAGTTGCTATTAGAATGGCATTATTAGCTTTAATTATTGAAGGGAGTGAATAAAATGAGGATATATCCTGATTATAATGAAATAGAAAAAGCATCAAAACAAGGGAATGTAATTCAAATTTATACAAAAATATTAGCAGATGTAGAAACTCCAATATCTGCTTATTTGAAATTAGCTAAAGATGAAGAATATTCATTTTTACTAGAGAGTATTTCTGGAGAGGATAAATTTGCAAGATATACATTTTTGGGAGTAAATCCATCTATTAAAATTTCTGCAACAGATGACAATGTAGAAATAATAGAACATGAAAAAACTACTGAATTCAAATTAAAAACTGGTGAAAATCCTTTGGATTATTTAAAAAATATAATGAGTAAATATAAAATGGTAAAAAATGAAAAATTACCAAGTTTTGTTGGTGGGGCTGTTGGATATTTTGGGTATGATACTGTAAAATATTTTGAAAAAATAGAGAAAAAAAATAGAGCTGAAATTAACGTTCCTGATATGTATTTTATGATCACAGATACAATCTTAGCATTTGATAGATTTAAACAAGAGCTATTAATTATTTGTAATATGTTTATAGAAGAAGATAGAGATTTGAAATCAATTTATGATGAAAGTGTTGAAAAGATAAAAAATATTTATGAAAAATTGACAAATGAAGTTAAATTAAATTTTCAAATAAGCGAAGTAAAAGAAGAAATTAAAATCAGTTCTAATTTCAAAAAAGAGGAATTTTATAAAGCTGTAGAGAGTTCAAAAGAATATATAAAGTCAGGAGATATATTCCAAGTTGTATTATCGCAAAGATTTATGGCAGAATACAAACATAATCCATTTGACGTATATAGAAGACTAAGAAGCATAAATCCTTCACCATATATGTTTTATCTCAACTTTAAGGATTTTAAAATAGCAGGGGCATCACCTGAAATTTTAGTGAAATTAGAGGGAGATACAATTACTTTGAGACCAATAGCAGGGACTAGAAAAAGAGGAAAAGATGTAGAAGAGGATATTGCATTGGAAAAAGAACTTTTGAGTGATGAAAAGGAGATTGCAGAACATATAATGCTTGTAGATTTAGGTAGAAATGATGTAGGAAAAATCTCAAAATATGGAACTGTAAAAGTCACAGAAAAAATGGTAATAGAAAGATATTCTCATGTAATGCACATTGTGTCTAGTGTACAAGGTAAAATTGAAGAAGATAAAGATGGATTTGATCTATTGCAAGCAGTATTTCCAGCAGGGACATTAACAGGAGCTCCAAAAATAAGAGCAATGGAAATTATAGAGGATTTGGAACCAGTTAAGAGAGAAATATATGGTGGAGCTATTGGATATTTTAGTTTTAATGGAGATTTGGATAGCTGTATAACAATTAGAACAATGGTATTTAAAGATAATAAAGCATTTATGCAAGCAGGAGCAGGAATTGTATATGATTCTATTCCTGAAAATGAATATAAAGAAACAGAGAATAAGATTGCTCCAGTTATTAGGGCTTTGGGGTAGGGCGTTAATAGTAGGAATTAGAGATAAAGTTTTCGCATATACAATCTTTATGGAAGGATATGCGAAGGTTTTATGCGTGTATAAACGAGTTAGGTGCAATTGTAATTTTTATATAAATTAATATTTTGAGATAAATTCAGTCATAAGAGATAAATAAGATGATTATTAATTAAAATAAGGAGAAGAAAAAATGTTTCCAGATATAAATGACTTTGATAAGAATGATTTTAGACAATTGATATTATATTCATGGAAATTTGAATTAAATGCAATTGAAAGTTTAATAGAGATAACGAGTAAGGACATGGAAGAAAAAAGAAAAGAATTACATGATTTGTCGGTAGAAAATTTAGATAATTATATTCATGAAGAGTGTATGAAAAATATTATTTATTTGCATGAAACAGAAATGCTTGCATTTCAATCTTTTTTTTTAACGATATATTCAGTAGTAGAAGCTTCTTTAGATAGATATTGTGAAATTTGTAAAAGAAAATTTGAATTAAAGATAGGGCTTGAAGATTTAAAAGATAAGGGAATAACAAGAGCAATTAACTATTTAGAAAAAGTTGTAGACATGGAAGAAATTAAATACAATGATATGTATAGAAAAATGAAACTAATAAATAAACTAAGAAATGATATTATTCATAAAGCGGGTTATATATCTGAAAAAGGAAAAATTGAAATATATAAAGAAGAATTAGAATTAGAAGTGATTGATGGAAAGATAAAATTTATTTGTGAAGATATTAAAAGGTTATATAAATATATGGATGATTTTATTAAATTAATATTTAGCAAAAAAATAAAATCATATGATGAAAATTTTAATAGTGAAGAATTTGAAATTGTAGAATCAATAGGAGAATTTTATAAGGAAAATAGAGTAGTTATATTGAAATTGAAAGATCAAGAAATAAAAATTGGTGATTTTATGTATATAAAAAGAAATGAAGAATTAATAAAATTAGAAATACTTGAAATTCAGCTAAACGGGAAAACAGTTACTGATATAAAGGATGAAGAGGTAGGAATAAGGTTTAAAGATAAATTAAAAAATACAGATTTATTTTATTTAAAGAATAAAAGCAATATACAAAATATGATAAAAGGAGAGAAAATATGAAATGGGAAATAGATGTAAATAAAGAGAGAAATGAGATTTTACTTTTTGATAAGAAAGGAATTAATGGTAGATATAAATTTTATTATGATGAAACAAATAATTTTAGAAAATTTTGGATAAAGGAAAATAAATTTAATGCATCTACGAATAAGAACTTTGTTTTAGCAGGTTTAGTGCATGAAGATGTAGAAGTTTTACCTAATATAGAAGATTTATTTGGAAAATTGAAATTACAATCAAATGTGAAGGAATTGAAGTTTAAAATGATATCAAAGGGTAAATTTCTCGAGTGTTGTAAATCTCAAAAATTGAATATAATATTAAAATATATTTATGAAAATAAAATATATTTACATTATGTAAAACTTGATCCATTTTATTACTCGATAGTGGACATAATAGATTCGATATTAGAAAATGAGTATATGGATTTTTCTTTTGAATTAAAGAATTGCTTATATAAAATAATGTATGCGGATATAGAAAAGACTACAGAATTATTTTTAAAACATGATTATCCAAATATAAAAAAAGATATAAAAAATGAATTTATTGATGATCTTTTAGATATGATAAATGAAAGTGAAGTTAAAAATATGATGAAAAATTTTCTAATAGAGTTGTTAAAAAAATCAAGAGAAAAAGAAGAATTACCATTTATAATGGACAATTTAAACAATAATAAATGATTTATTATTGTTTTATATTTCACCATTAAAGTTATTTAAAAATTCAATACATATTTTTGATGAAGAGAAAGAAATAGAAAAATTGATAAGCAATTTAAAATTTATAGATGATGAAAAAGAATTATTGCATTATGTTTTTAAAAAGTCAGAAGAAGATAAAATGATACAATTATCAGATGTAATTGCAGGTTTATTAGGAAAATATTTTGATTATATAAAAGGAGGATCGTTTATAGAGATAGAAAAAGATATAAAAAAATTAAAAGAACATGAAATAGAATATGAAAATTTAATATTATTACATAAGATATTGAAAAAATCAGAAGATAAATGTATTGGATTTTTACATAATACTTGCTGTATTGAAGAACAGAAAAAAATTTCTTATATTTTTGAAATGCTTGAGGAAGATTTATATTAGATAAATTATTTTATATTTTGAGAGTTTAAAGGTTTTTTTATAAAAAGAAGCGAAGTTATTAAAGATAAAGAAGTAGAGATGACTGCACCTAACACTATGCAGTCGATACATCTTCACCTAAGCCCTGTGGGACGTAATTCGATTCGCTAACAGGAGACCTGTAACGCTTATCTTCATTACTCTAGTGGTTCAGAAGCATCGCCTAGCATGGGAGCCGTTATCTGACAGAAATCAGCCTTTATTTATCTAATAAAGTTGGTTTTAACCGTTAAAATTTAAAAGCAAAAAACCAAAACTCGCCTAAAGAAATTTCCGCCGACCGTCCTAGTCGGCTAAGTAAACATATTTAGTGAAAAAAATCAAAAAAAATGTTATAATTGACCATAAATAATTATAAAAAAGAGGTGGAATATGAAAATACAAGAAATATTAAAAGATAGTAATTATAAATTGTCATTATTTAATGAAAGTTATATAGAAAAACTTGAAAATTCTATTTTTGAAAAGGAATTAAAAAATGGTAAAGCATACTACATAAAATGTATGGTAAGAAATAAAGATATAAAATTAACTCCAGAAGAGATTGTTAGGCAATTATACCTAATGCAGTTAAATGAAAAATACGGATACTCATTTGAAAGAATGCAAGTAGAATATATAGTGAATTTTGGAAGAGAGAAAAAAAGAGCAGACATAGTAATTATGGATAAAATACAACCAACAGTTCCATATATTATTATTGAAGTGAAAAAACCAAAATTAAAAGATGGAAAAGATCAGTTGAAATCATATTGTAATGCAACTGGTGCAACTATGGCCGTATGGAGTAATGGAGAACAAATAACA
The DNA here is from genome assembly GCF_030295325.1 of Haliovirga abyssi. Taxonomy (GTDB): domain Bacteria; phylum Fusobacteriota; class Fusobacteriia; order Fusobacteriales; family Haliovirgaceae; genus Haliovirga; species Haliovirga abyssi. The sequence goes on from NZ_AP027059.1 coordinate 1,113,483, forward strand.
TATTATCATAGAAAAGATCCTAATTATTTTGAACCAATAACAAATATACCAACAGAAAAACAGAGTTTAAGAGATTTATTAAAAGAAAAATTTTATATAGATGATTTAATTGAAAAAGATGAGTTGAAAAATCAAAAAAAATCACTTAAAAGTATTATTTTGGATATGGAGGATGAAGTTCTTTCAAATTCTGGAGTAGATGTATTTGAAGAAGTTTTTAAACTTATATTTATAAAACTTTATGATGAATTACAGAGCACAAGAGATAGAGATAGAATGATTGAATTTAGAAAATATGGCGAAAGTGATAGTGAATTAAAAGAAAAAATAGAAGAACTTTTTGATAAAGCAAAGGAAAAATGGACAGGAATTTTTAAAGATGATGAGGGAATAGATTTAACTCCATCTCATTTGTCTGTTAGTGTTTCATCATTACAGAATGTAAAATTATTTAATTCTAACCTTGATGTTATTGATGACGCTTTTGAATATCTTGTAAATAAAAATTCAAAAGGTTCAAAAGGTCAATATTTTACGCCTAGATATGTAATTGACATGTGTGTAAAAATGCTGAATCCAAAAGAAGAAGAATATATTATAGATACCGCAAGTGGAAGTTGTGGATTTCCAATTCATAATGTTTTTGATGTATGGAAAAAAATATATAATGAATTAGGCATAGAAGAAAGTCATTTGTTTACTGCAGAAAAAAAACATGCAAGGGCATTAGACTATGTAAAAGAAAAAGTTTTTGGAATAGACTTTGATAAAAAAAGTGTTCGAGTAGCAAGAATGTTAAATATTATTGCAGGAGATGGACATACTAATGTATTAAACTTAAACTCTTTGGATTATGGAAGATGGGAGGAAAGTACTAAAGATGAAAATTGGCAAGATACTTATTTTGATGGTTGGAGAAGACTAAAAAAATTAAGAAAAAACAGAAATTCAAATAAAGAGTTTGAATTTGATATTGTAATGGCAAATCCACCTTTTGCAGGAGATATAAAAGAAGGAAGAATTTTAGCAAGATATGATTTAGGGAAAAAACCAAATGGAAAATGGCAGACAAAAGTGGGGCGGGATATTTTATTTATAGAAAGAAATCTTGATATGTTAAAATCTGGTGGAAGAATGGCGGTAGTTTTACCACAAGGAAGATTTAATAATTCAAGTGATAAAGCTATTAGAGATTTTATAGCCGAAAAATGCAGGATTTTAGCAGTAGTTGGACTTCATGGGAATGTTTTTAAGCCACATACAGGAACCAAAACAAGTGTTTTGTTGGTGCAAAAATGGGATGAAAAACTTTGTCCTAAAAAAGATGATTATAATATATTTTTTGCAACTATGCAAAAACCTAGTAAAGATAATAGTGGAGATAAAATTTATGTAAAAGATGAAAATGGACAAAATATTTTAGATGATCATGACCATTTGATAGTTGACCATGATTTATATAATCACGATGGAAAAACAGAAGATGGAATAGCAGAGGCTTTTATTGAGTTTTCAAAAAAGGAGAAGTTGAGTTTTTTTATTTAAGCCCTTTTGATGAGGAGAAATATAAAAACTTATTGGAAGGGCTGGGAATTAAAGAAAAACTTTTTTCACAAGTATTTGAAAATAAAGACTTTAGAATAGATAGTCAATTTTATACAAAGGAGCCTATTAAAAATCCGTTACTTATTTATGATAAAATTGGAAATAAATTAGACAAATCACAATATGGTATATCAATATCTATGAATGAAAATAATGTAGGGTATCCAATATATAGAATGAATGAAATACATAATTTATTATGTGATTTAAGTGTAAACAAATCTGCAAATATTTCAGAAAAAGAATTGGAAATATTTAAGTTAAATGATAGAGATGTTATTTTTAATAGAACTAATTCTTTTGAATGGGTTGGAAGGACAGGCATATATAGAAAATTAGATAATAAAGACTTTATTTTTGCTTCATATCTTGTGAGATTTATCCCTGATGAAAAATTTATTTTACCTGAATATTTAACAGCTTTTTTAAACTCAAAGCAAGGAGTATGGGATATAAAAAGAAGAGCAAGACAATCAATTAATCAAACAAATGTAAATCCCGAAGAAGTGAAAGAAATTGAGATTCCTTTACTTTCAATGATATTTCAAAAAAGAATTAAAAACTTATTTGAAGAAGCACATATTAGTAGAGTTACTTCTGAAACACTATATAAACAAGCAGAAAATATTTTACTTGAAGAGCTAGACTTAAAAGACTGGAAACCAACAAATGAAAATATAAAGATTAAAAGTTTAAAAAACTCATTTTTGCAAAGTGGAAGACTAGATAGTGAATATTATCAGCAAAAATATGAAGAGATAATTGAAAAAATTAAAAGTTATAAGGGTGGGCATGATACTTTAGAAAATCTTTGTAACCTAATGGATAAAAATTATAAACTAAAAGAAAAACAATATTATAAATATATAGAATTATCAAATATCGGAACAACTGGAGATGTTACTGGATTTACTTATGAGTTAGGAGAAGACTTGCCAAATCGAGCAAGAAGAAGAATAAAAGAAAATGATGTAATTGTTTCTTCTATTGAGGGTTCGCTTGAAAAAGTTGCATTAGTGACAAAAAAATTTGACAATAGCTTATGTTCAACAGGTTTTTATGTAATTAATTCTGAAAAAATTAATTCTGAAACATTACTTATTTTATTAAAAAATAAAATAGTACAGCAAATACTAAAACAAAATTGTTCGGGTACAATTTTAACAGCAATAAATAAAGATGAATTTTTAAGAATAGGTCTTCCAATAATAGATTTGCTAATTCAAAATAAAATAGAAGAGAAAATAAAAGAAAGCTTTGATTTAAAAGAAAAATCAAAACAATTATTAGATATTTCAAAATTAGCAGTTGAAAAAGCGATTGAAGAAAATGAAGAAATAGCTTTAATGTGGATAGAAAATAAATTAAAAGAACTAAATATTAAATTAAATGAGGTATGAAATGGCAAAAAAAACTATTGCGGAAATAGAAGAAAATATAAATAAACAACGAAAAAATGTAAAATATGATACAAAAGAATATACCCTTGAACTATTAGTTTCAAAGTTTAATAGAGCTATAGAAGAAAGTAAAACTACTGAAATTTTTGTTCCTTTTTATCAAAGAAAATTCGTTTGGGATGAAAAAAGACAATCTAAATTTATAGAATCTTTGATTTTAGGAATGCCAATACCACCTATATATTTAGCAGAAATAGACGATGGTGTTTTAGAAATAATAGACGGATCACAACGAATTAGAACTATTAATGAATTTTTAAAAAATAGACTAAAATTAAAAGGATTGTTAAAGCTTGAAGAACTAAATAATATTACATTTAATGAATTAAATAGTTCCAGAAAAAGAAAAATAAATAATATCTCAATTAAAGCAATAGTAGTAACGGATATAGAAAAAAAGGATATGAATATAAGACATGAAATTTTTGAAAGATTAAATACTGGAGGAGAAACATTAAAAAAAATGGAAGTGACAAAAGGAGCGAAAGAAGGTAAATTTATTGAATTTATTTATAATGAATGTGGAGAAAACTCAATTTTAAAAGAAATATCAAATTTTAGTTCTAATGATGAAAAAAGAGGTTATAAAGAAGAATTTTTAATAAAATATTTTGCCTATTGTGAAAATTTAGAGTTTGAAATATATGTAAATGATTATCTAAATAAATATATTGAAGAGAAAAATGAAAAATTTAAAAATGATGATACAAAAGATTTATATTTGATTCAGTTTAAAGAAATGTTGAAAATAGTAAAATACAATGAATTAGTAAAAGATATATCTATAAATAGAAAGAATAGATTGTTAGCTATTTTTATAGGGGTTACATTAGCGATAAAAGAAAAAAAAGAATTAGTTAATAAATCATTTGAAATAGATATTTATAGTGAAATATTTATAGAGAACGCAAAAAGTAATGGTTTAAATAAATTAAAGGAAAATATAGAATTAGTTAAAAATAAAATATTAGAGGCAAGTTTATGACAAATGATCTAAGAGAATTTTTTGAAGAAAGAAAATTAGAAGTAGAAGAATTTTTTAATTTTCTTTCTACTATAAATGATAAGAAAACTTATAAAAATGAGTTTTTAATTTTAAAAAGTCAATCAATTTTATTGTTATATAATTTAATTGAAGGTTCTGTTAATAAAGGAATTGAGTATATTATTGATTCAATTAATGATAAAATGTTGAAATATAGCGAAATTGATGAAAAAATAAAAATTATTTGGTATAAACATAAAGCATCAAATATTAGAAATAAAGATGATTATAGTGAGATTTTAAGAGAAATTGAAAATTATATTAATCAAGAAGTGGAAATTGATATAAAAAAATTCAGGAAAAATAATAGTAGTTATTTTTCTGCTGGAAATTTAGATGGAAATGCTATTAAAAAAATGTTGGAAAAACGATTTGAGATTGATTTTTCTAAGCAAGAATATAGATTGAAAAGAATAAAAGATGATAGGAATTTTTTAGCTCATGGTGAAAAATCATTTAAAGAAATTGGAAGAGATAAATCATTAGAGGAGTTAATTGAGACAAAAAAGAAAAGTTTTGAATTTTTAGATAGTTATATGGAGAAAATAGAAGAATATATTGAAAATGAAAAATATTTAGTATAGATATACAGCCCACTGTCCTAGTGGGCTTTCTGCATAAAAAACGGCGAGTTTTGGATTTTTAAGTAGAGATGAAAGTAAAAAAATTCTAATAAAGTTGATATTAATATAAAGAACATGCTGATTTCCGTCACATAACACACGATATAGAATATCTTTTCGGTGGTTCGCTAGAGCTTCACGAACTTCAAAGGCATCGTATTATCGATGGAACCGTTATGAGCAATGCATAAAGTAAAAGCAAATAAAAAAAGAGGTGGTACCGGTAACATTATAAAATGAAATCAAATAAATAAAAACTAAAAATTGGAGAAAACGTATAAATGAAATTAGAGTTAGTTTATGATTATAAAGAGAATGAAATATTAAGGAAGAGTTTTAATGAGTTAAGCCAGAATACATTTGGAATAAACTTTGAAGAATGGTATCGAAAAAAATTATGGAATAATAAATATGAGTGTTATTCCATAAAAAGTGGTAATAAAATAATTTCAAATGCTTCCGTAAATAAGTATCAGTTTATAATTAACGGAACAAAAAAAACTGCATTACAAATTGGAACAGTTATGACAGATGAAGAGTACAAAAGGAAAGGAATGGCTAAACAGATAATAAATTTTATACTTGAAAAATTTGAAAAAGAATATGACATAATTTATCTTTTTGCAAATAATTCTGTATCTGAATTTTATCCTAAATTTGGCTTTAAAAAAATAAAACAGTTTCAGATTTATACAACAGAAAAAATTGAATTGAATACTAAATATAAGTTTCGTAAATTAGACATGGATAACTTAAATGATGTTGCCATATTGAAAGAAATAGGAATAAATCGTATTCCTACCTCAAGTCAATTTGACATAATAAACGGATACGAAGTAATGTTTTGGTATTGTCTAAATGTTTTCAGAGGTAATATATATTATGATAACAGGGAAAAAATCATTGTTATATATACGACTGATAATGAGAAATTAAATATACATGATATAGTTTTAACAGAAAAAAAGAACTATAGAGAAATAATCGGAAGTATAACAACAGATGAAATAAAAGAAGTATCGTTTGATTTTAATATTGAAGCAGACAATATAGAAATAAAAGAGAGAGAAGTTGATGAAGATGATAATATTTTATTCATTAAGGGAAAATTTGGTGAAAAATTAAAAGTAATTCATCCAATAACATCACACGCATAAAAGAAGTATATTAAAACGTAACAAAAATAGGAATCTAAAAAGCACTTCTCATAACAGCGAGGTATGTGATACGTTAAATGAAATTGCAGGTGATAGACTGTTTTAATAAACAAATTTTAGTGAAGAATGTACTTCACAGCTCTTTTAAAAAAGGTATCTCTAAAAATTAACTCATAAGTTAGATAAAAATATACAGTTATGCAACAAAAAATAATTAATGGAAAAGGTAGTGTCAAAAGTTTATGAAAACTATGAGAAAAACTAAAAAAATAAAAAGCAGAAAAAGAAGAAGAAATTTATGCTAAAATCATGAAAAAACCCTAAGATTTTTTATAGAATTAAATTGAAAATATTAGAAAGAAATAAAAAACAAAAAGCAGAAAAATCCATCACTTTTGAGAAAAAAGTAATGGTAAGGCAGAAGTAAAATTATAAAAATTATGCTATATGTTTTTCAGGAATAAAATATTGAGATAACTCAATAAGTTTACCCCAACGAGCAGGCATGTTGGGTAAATCAGTAAGTTCAGGAATAACAACAGGTACGTTATTTTCCAAAGAAGAATGAGGCCGAAGGAAATTAAAATACGCTGTAAATAAAGTAACAGAAGTAAAAGCGCCAGAATGAGAATTGTAACCGTTAGTATAATGATAATTTTCTTTAAAGGTTCTGTTCAGTCTTTCAATAATTTGTTTAAGAGGCCTAAATTTTTTAGAAACTTTATCTTTATTAGTTAAACCGATGACTTGTTCAACGTTAAAATTAATGTCGTGTTGAGCAAAGAATTGTTGTGCTAGCAAGTATATGGGGTTGCCATCAACAATGACTTGGAAGTCTTCAGGGAGCTCCCTATACTTGCTAATAACATCAATAAGAGCTTTGCAAGCAGATTTAGTATCTCTTGAAGAAGAAGTATAATGAGATAAAATAATTTTTTTCTTAGTATCAAAGAAAAAGAAAATATATTTCCATTTACCAAGGACTTTAGTGTAAGTTTCATCACCACAAATGGAGTCAGAAAGTTTATAGGGATAATTGTCAATAATAGGTTTAACATTGGTGGCGACAGCTTTAGCATAATTTAAAATAGATTGATAAGAAATATTGATGCCGTGAATTTCTTTTAATAAATTGGCAGTTTTTCTTGCAGAGATACCAAAATTAATATTGTAAGAAAGAATAAGCCCTAATGTATAAGGAGAAACTTGTATCTTAGATAAATCACTTGGAATAGGAACGAGAGAATCTTTATCAAGAGAATTAAAATCAAATGTAAATTCTCTATAAATATAATGAAGTTTAAATTTACTAGGATCATTTTTATAAATTTTTCTTTCGTCAGCATCCATTTTTTGTAGATTTTTCAAATAAAAAGAGCATTTTTTATTTGTACATTTGTGGACGAAGAAATCTTTACGCTCCTTAATTTTTTCAAGAGTTTTGCCACAATGAGGACATTTAAAAACAACAAATTTTGCAAAGTGATTTTTTTCATGGAAATTGGTATTGCATATTTTACATTTAAATTGACCTTTATGTCCGTTGTTATCATAAATATATATATGAGGAGCACCACAAATGGGGCAAATCAAGCTTTTGGGAACGGAGCTTTCTTTTCTGCGTTTAATGGGTTTTAAAGGCTTATTGTGTTTAAGTTGGTATTGTTCAAGAAGTATTTTATAGTCAAATTTAACAATTTTTTTAAAAATAGGCATTTTATCAACAATGAGTCTATGGTATTTTTTATCGATGGGTTTATCATCAGATTTAGAATTAAGAAACTCGAATTTTTTACCTAGAGCAAAGATCATTAAAGCAATAATTAATTTTTGTTGAATGGCAATAATTTTCAGCAAAGTGTACACATATTTTGGCATAAGAATCTCCTCCTAATTTGGTGTATTTTGTTACTGGTTATAATAAAATATTACCTTATTTTGGGGGAGGAGTCAAATATAACGCGCAAAGATAATAAATATAAAGGATAGTGACTTAAAAAGGAAACTTTATTTGACACTACCATGGAAAAATAAGGAGAGAAAATATGAAAAAAATAATCAAAGCGGTACTAATAATTATTACATCAATTATTCTAATTGTGATAATTGCAGGAATTTATAAGTTTAATTATTTAGCTAATCAGCCAGGATATGATGTTGATGGGAATAAAATTGAAGAAGTTCATAAGTCAGAAGTTTTATCGAAATGGTTTAATCTTGACACTACAAATGATTTTTATGTTAAAGTACCTGAACTAAAAATTAATTGTAAAATAACTCAAGTAATCGATTCGGATTCTTTGTACTATGCAAAAGGTAAATTTTCGGTAGGATATGAAAAAGGAAAAGTATTTATTAGCAATCGTGAGATTGTTACTCTCAATAACTCTACTTCAAATATCAATTACCTTGTCATTCCTTTTTCTGTTTCGAATCAGGGTAGCGGATTGTTTAAATATATAGGACTGTTTAAATTAAACAACAAGGCTAAAACAATCAATCATATAGATTCTTATTTTTTAGGTGATAGAGTTAAAATTGATTCTATAGAATATGATGGTGCTAATAATATTCAAGTGAAAATAAAAATTCATACTAAAAATCAAGCAATGTCAGAAGCTCCTTCAGAGTTGAAATTATTAGAATTTAAAGTGCGTGATGGAGGTTTATTTGGATTTAAGCTATTAAAATAGTTTTATTTGTTTTCACTAAAAGCCCATAAAATGTGCAGAAGCCATCATTTCGAGAAAACGATACGCTGGAATGATAGCTTCTGGCACTGAGACGTTAGTAGATTACAGCAAAGTATTAATTTAAGCATACATCCTTGTATGCTTTTTAGAAATATGGTAAAATTAGAATTTATGAAAGGAAGTTATTTTATGGAAATAGTTTATGGGACATATAATATTTCTAAATTAAATAGTATGATAAAAATGCTTGAAGGTTTAGAAGTTAAAATTGTTGGATTAAGTGATTTTGGGATGAATTTAAAAAAATCAAAAGAAACTGGTAAAGATCCTTTAGAAAATGCAGAACAAAAGGCTAGAAACTATTTTAAGCAAATAAAAAAACCAGTATTTTCTTGTGATTCTGGTTTATATTTTGAAAATGTTGAGGAAAAAGATCAGCCAGGAATATTAATTAGAAGAATTGGAAATAAAAAGTTAAGTGATGAAGAAATGATAGAATATTATAGTAATTTAGCAAAAAAATATGGTGGGCAATTAAAAGCATATTATAAAAATGCAATTTGTTTAATAATTAATAATAAAGAAAAATATAGCTATGTTGGAAAAGATATATATTCAGAAAAATTTTTAATAGTTGATAAACCACATAAAAGCTATAAAGAAGGATTTCCTTTGAATTCTCTATCTGTTGATATAAGTACGAATAAGTATTACTTTGATTTATCAAGAGAAAAAGAGGATAACTTAGATATAAAAATTGGTTTTAGAAATTTTTTTATTAATAGTCTAAATATAGAAAGAAAGGGAATATAATTATGAAAAAATTTAAGAATTATATTAATTAGGATGAATATTTTATGGAAATTGCAATTTTATCTGGGAAAAGAAGTAAAGACCCAAATACAAGAGTTGGTTCATGTATAGTAAACGAAAAGAATAGAATTGTTGGAATAGGTTATAATGGATTACCAAATGGCTTAAATGATGATGAATTTCCTTGGGGGAATACTGGTGATTACTTGAATACGAAATATCCTTTTGTTTGTCATGCAGAACTTAATGCTATTTTAAATAGTACCTCAATAAGTTTGGAGAATTGTAAAATTTATACAGCACTATTTCCATGTAACGAATGTTCAAAGGTAATAATTCAGTCTGGAATAAGAGAAGTAATTTATTTGTCTGATAAGCACCATGATGATGATATTTTCATAGCTTCAAGAATGCTTTTGGATAGAGCAGGGGTAAATTATCGAAAATTAGAAACAACAATTGATAAAATGGAATTGTCTTATAATGAAGAAAATGTATAAAAATGCACTTCCTGAGCTACTGCTGTGACTAAGTAGAAATGGGAGGCAGATTGAATCTTCTAACATCCTGCAGACTATGGCCCTCGCCTACCGAGACACTTTGTCATTCAGGCTCTAAGCTTTTGTTTCATTGTTGTACTGCTCAGGCATATCGCCTGCAGGAAGACTGTTCTATAAGAGCTTTTAATATTATTTTTGAAAAAAAGAATCCGATGTAGTGGCGATAATGAAGGAGATAATATGACTAAGACTTTAAAATCGTATGATCAATGTGCTGATAAATATAATGAAAAATTCTCCATCTATGAACCGTATCAAAAACAAATGAATAAGTTTGTTTCATTTCTCAAAGAGACATCGAAAATTTTAGATGTTGGTTGTGGTAGTGGATTAAATTCAAAGATAATGGATTGTCAACATTTAAAAATTATAATATAATGATACTCTCTAAACAAGAAAAGTAAAAGATTGGAGTATGATATAATTGAAAAATAAAATTATTATTAAAAAAATTTGGAATGATGATGATGTAATTGAGTTTGAAATTTATTTAATTGATGAAAATTTTAAATTTAGAACAACTGTATATACTGGGAATTTTGAAATATCTGAAACCTATAAAAAATTAATTGAATTTGGCAGTCTAATACCTAATAAGAAATGCTTAATTAAACTTGGAGGATTTGGCGAGAAATATGCTAATGGGGCAATAAGTTTGGAATTACAATGCAATTCACGAGGTATAATTCATTTGGAGATAGAAATGGAAACTGAGTTTTATGAATTTAATAAAAGAAATATTTCAGATAAATTATTATGCCATAAAAAAACTAATCCAGCACTATATGATAAATTTGTTAAAAATTTCAAACGAATTGAAAAATTTGAACTTGGAGAAGAAATTGAGTTTGAATTAATCTAAAATTATATTGAAAGAATTGTTATTTATTTTTGGAGGGAAAATGTTTGAAATTAAAATTTTAGAAGGCTTGTCAAAAAGCGGTGAATATTCTGAATATAATTTTGGAAAAACTAATGACTTGCTATGGATTCTTTTTTTAAATTTAGAGACAGGAGAAGAGTGGATAGGAAAATTTGATATTGGGATTAGAAATAAAAGTAAGATAAAAATTTTTCAAAATAATACTGCTGTAATTTTAGCAAGGGGAAATATTTATATAATAAATTGCAAAATAAAAAAAGTGCAATGTATTTTTGAATATGAAGATTATGAAGATATTGAAATTGATCTTGTTAATAACTATATCATTATAACTGATGGGCTTTATATTTCTGTACATGATAAAAATGGAAAATTTATCCAAAAAACAAAGCGAATTAGTTTAGATGGGATAGAATTTATAGAAATAAAAAATGGAAATGTATATGGTAGGTTAAATGATCTAACTTTTGAATGGTGTGATTTTAAATATAATATTGTTGAAAATGAAGTTATCAGTAAATGGATTTTTGATGATGCAGTATTGAAGTAAAATTTTTAAAAGTAGCATATTTCCGATAAAAAACATCCTGTTTTTTATCTAAGGAACGGCTTAAAAATAACATTCTCATTTGTTTATAAAATAGGCAATGTTTCTAGCCTTTTTATAAACAAATATGAGAACATTATTTTTTAAACGTTCCTAAGCGACTAGAGAAATGAAAAAACGAAGCAAAGAAGGTAAGGCAGAGATAGCTAACATTAATATAATTATTATGAATAATAGAAGGAGTTGATATATTTGAAATTAAAAGCATTATTTCTGGATTTTTATGGAACATTGGTACATGAAGATGACGAAATTATTCCTGTAATTTGCAAAAGAATAGAGAAAAGTACTGATTTAAATGTTAGTATTGAAGAAATTGGAAGATTTTGGTGGCAAGAGTTTCATGAATTATTTATGAATAGTTATGGTGATAATTTTAAAACTCAAAGAATCATTGAAAAAATATCTTTAGATAGGACTCTTGAATATTTTTCTTCAAGCGAAGATAGCGATGACTTATGTCAACTTCTATTCAATCATTGGCAAAGACCAAAGATTTTTGAAGATACAAAAAAATTTATTGAATCAGTAAATGTTCCAATATGCGTGGTATCTAATATAGATAGAGTTGATATAAATAATGCAATCAAATTTCATAATCTTAAATTTGATTGTGTTTTAACAAGTGAGGATGCAAAATCCTATAAGCCAAGAAAAGAACTTTTTGAACTTGCATTAAATGAGATGAAATTATCTAATAATGAAGTGATACACATAGGAGATTCTATCAGAAGTGATATTTTAGGAGCAAAAAAATGTGGTATAAAATCAATTTGGTTAAAAAGAAATAAAATGAATAAAACAAATGAAGTTATAGAAAATATTTGTATAGATTTAAATGAAGTTAAGAGTCTTATGGAAAAAATAATTTAAAAATAGAAAACAAGAATTAAGAAATTAAATTTAAGAAAAATAAATCAAGTTAGAATTTGGAGGGAAAATGTTTAATTCTAAATATTGTGAAATTGGATAACTAGAAAAGATTTCATTGAATTGGGAGGAATACTCATATGGAGATTTGGGATATTTATGATAAAGAAAGATGTATAACAGGTAATACGATAAAGCGTGGTAGTGAATTTAATGATAACGAATTTCATTTAGTTGTTCACATCTGTATATTTAATTCGAAGGGACAGATGTTAATTCAACGAAGGCAACCTTTTAAGAAAGGATGGCCCAATATGTGGGATATTACTGTTGGCGGTAGCTCGATAGCAGGTGAGAGTAGTTCACAGGCAGCTGAAAGGGAATTATTTGAGGAGATTGGATACAAAGCAGATTTTTCAAAGAGAAGACCGTTTTTCACAATCAACTTTAGCTATGGTTTTGATGATTATTACATTATTGAAGATGATGTAGATATCGATACATTAAAATTGCAATACGAAGAAGTACAATGTGTACGCTGGGCAACAAAAGATGAAATTATTGATTTAATAGATAAGGGTGAGTTCATATCATATTATAAGAACTTAATTAGATTAATGTTTGATATGAGAAAACAGCGTGGTGCAATAATTATTGAAAAATGATGGGCTTGAGTATGTGATAAACTTTCGTAATGGGCGTCATATAACAGCGTGTTCCCGACACTCACTCTCTTTGGAGAAAAGCTTTGAGGGTAAGAGCCAAGCCTCGGGAACACATGAATCGTTATGTGTGACTGGAGGTCAGGAGTCTAGTTCCTTTTACACAGAAAAAATTACATGGAGGAGAAAGAAAATGAATAAATTGCAGCAATATTATGAAAAATATAGTGAATCAAATAGACTAGAGAAGGATAAAACATCAAAGATTGAATTTCTTACTAACATTGAGTATTTGAATAAGTACATAAAAAAAGGAAAACTTTTAGATGTTGGTGCTGGAAGCGGAATTTATTCTTCTTATTATGATGAAAAAGAAATTGAAGTAACAGCAATAGATGTTGTTCAGTCCCATGTAAATTTTATGAAAGAAAAGTTTGTGGATAAAAATATTAATGTGAAACTAGGGAGTGCTTTAGATTTATCTGAATTTAAAGAAAATTCTTTTGAATTTGTATTGTGTTTAGGTCCTATTTATCATTTAAGAGATAAAGAAGAAAGAATTAAATGTATAAAAGAATGTAATAAAGTTCTAAAAAAAGGTGGTATTCTTGCAGTTGCTTATATAAATAAAATGCATATAATTCCACGTTATTTAGGAATTCATAATGAAATAATAGAGAAAGACGTTATTGAATACTTTTTAAAGACAGGTAACTTTTCATCTGAAGTAAAAGATGAATTTTTGAAGGTTTCTCATTTTGATTATCCGGAAGAAATAGAAAATTTGATTGTTAATGAAGGAAATGAAGTTATTGAACACATTGCATCGGACAGTATTTGGAAATTAACTAAAAATGAAATTAATAATCTAACTGAATTGGAGTTTGAATTGCTATTAAAATATCATTTAGAAACATGTAATCAAAAAAATTCATTGGGATTGAGTAATCATGGGTTGATTATTTCAAAAAAAATTAGTTAAGGAACGTTTAAAAAATAATGTTCTCATATTTGTTTATAAAAAGGCTAGAAACATTGCCTATTTTATAAACAAATGTGTAAGTTATTTTTAAGCCGTTTCTAAGTAATTTTATATAAATTAAAAAAGAGTGATTTTGTGACAAATAAAGAGTACATGAATTTATTGAGTTGTAAATACTGTAATTTTTGATTTAGAAATTCTTAAAGTATACTATGGATTTCTTTTAGGTGCTTTTTTAAGAAAAAATAAAACTTTATATAAGTATTATCAAAATTTAAATTATAAAATAAAGGAGAGCTAATATGAAAAAAAGAATTTTAATTGTTTGTATACTAACGATCGTGATACTGTTTTTAACATCTTGTTCAAATAATACTGAAAAAAATAATATACTAGTATTAAAAGTAAAATCTACTGGGCAAATTTATTTATATGGAGAAAGGCATGGAATAAAGAAAATTTTGGATAAAGAAATTGAATTATGGGATAAATATTATAACAATCAAGGTATGAGGCATTTGTTTATTGAGGTACCATACTATACAGCAAAATTATTGAATATATGGATGAAATCTGATAGTGATGATATATTTAACAGTATCTATCATGATTGGGAAGGGACCGATGGTCATAATCCTGATTTCAAAGAATTTTTTAAAAAGATAAAAAGGAATTATCCTAAAACAATTTTTCACGGAACTGACGTTGGACATCAGTATGAAACTACAGGGAAACGATTTTTAAAGTATCTGAAAGATAATAAATTAAATGATTCTAAACAATACTTTTTAACAAAAAAAGCAATAGCACAAGGGAAGTACTATTATAGTCATTCTGATGAGGTATATCGTGAAAATATGATGGTAAAAAACTTTATATATGAATTTGAAAATTTAAATGGTAAAAATATTATGGGAATTTATGGTGCTTCTCATACAGGAATAGATATGTTGGATGTTACTAGAGCGGTTCCATGTATGGCAAACCAATTAAAGAAGTATTATAGTAATAATATTCATTCCAAAGATTTATCTAAGGAGCCTGAACCAGAGAGAGTGGACAAAATAAAAGTAGGAGGAAAGATTTACAAAGCATCGTATTTTGGAAAATGGGATTTGCCAGAATTTAAAGAATTTAAATATAGAGAATTTTGGAGATTGGAAGATGCATATAATGATTTTATAGATAATCCAAAAACACAATCTGTATTACCTTATAATGATTATCCTATGCTAATAAAAATAGGACAGATCTTTGTAGTAGATTATACTAAAATAGATGGTTCTGTTATGAGATGTTATTATCGTTCAGATGGTTATAAATGGCATAACATGTTATCAACAAATGAATTTATAGTAAAAAAGTAAAATGGTCATAAGTAGAGATTGACATTCAACATCAATATATAATACGAATTAGGAATGGAATATGACAATAATGGAGTGGTAGGACTTGGCAATAGTTTTAATTTTTATAATCTTTCAGCTTTTAGTTTTCCAATAATATATAGACATTCGCCAATTGAAAGATTGGAATTGCCTATATATCCAATTCCATTATATGGAAAATATCTTATATTTGGAGAACAAACAGAATTAATTAATAAAAAATTCAATATGACATTAAATTTCGGAGTAAAATCATTCAATTATTCATCTTCTTCAACAAGTGGAAATGATTTTTCAGTAGAATATGAACTAGGAACAGAATATAAAAAAGTAATTAATGATAATTTGTGGTTAGAAGGTGATTTTTTACCAACATTAGAGAATAAAAAAATATATTTAAAAAATGGAGAAAAACAAAAGCAGATGAAAATACTTGTAAATACAGAAAATTATATAGGGTATCAAATTAATAATAATTTAAGCATAAAAAGTGGATTAATATGGAAAAAAGAATTACAAAATGATGATGAAATTTCAGAAACAAAAGAATATAATATAACTAGAATTCCATTTGTATTGAGATTTAATAAAGATAAATTCTTTTTGGAAATGAATTCTGGGATAGAATTTACAAATAAAAACAATTCATTTCCTATAGGATTAAAAATAGGAACTTATTGGTAAATCAGATGAATTCTAAGTAGTTACAGATTAGAGAAAGAGAGAAAATAGCAACAGAATTATTAAAAGAAAAAAAAGTGATTAAAATACTATCAAAATATGGACTTCCTATAGTTATAGGAAGCTATGAATTAGATTTAATGTTTGATGAAGATATTGATATCGTTGTAGAAACAGGCTCTCCTAGAGAAAGTTCTATAAAGGTATTAAACGAATTTATAAGAACAGAAACTTTTCAAAAATATGAATATGGTGATTTTGAAAAATATACAAGACTAAATAGACCTAATGGATTTATTGTAAATTTAAAAATAGAATATGAAAATAAAAACTGGGAAATTGAGATATGGTTTTTCAAAAATATTTCAGATTATAAAATTCAACTGAACAAATATAAAGAATTAATAAATAGTGAAAAAAAATTAAAAATTTTGCAGAGAAAATTCTTAAGAAAAGAAAAAGGAAAAACAAAACATGAGATTAGCAGTATTTCAATATATAATGAAATATTATTGTAGGTAATTGTAAAAATAAGAATGAAAAAGATTGAAACCACGAATGTAAACGAATTATAAAAAGGGTTTATTCAATGTGATTTGAGTAAATTCATGGTTAAAAAGATATAAATATAGTGAAATAAGTAGAGAAATAGTCAAAAAAACATATTAATTTAAATCAATAAAAATAATAATTCAGTTATGCAACTGGCTAAATAAAACTATTCAAAAGGAGATAAGAAATGAAGGAGTATAATATAACTAATAAAGTGAAAGTTTTTTTATTTGAAAATACAATGGTAATAACTTCTTTAATAAATAATAATAAGGCAATTTTAATAGATTGTGGAATGATGGATGAAGCTAAAGCATTAAAAGAAAAATTAAATAAAAATGGAATTCAAGTAGTTGGAATAATTTTTACTCATTATCATCCAGATCATGTAGTAGGAGCAAATTTATTTGAAAATGTAGATTTGATATGTAACAGTAGGTATGAAAATGATTATATTTGCTTTTCAAAAGAATTTAAAAATGAGTTTAATTTCCTAAAGCCTACTAAAATAATAGATGAGGGAGAAATTAAATTAAATGGATTTAATATAAAAATTATTAATGGAGAAGGACATTGCAAGTCGAGTTCAATTATTTTAATAAATAATGAAATTATCATAACTGGAGATCTTATGATGCAAACAAACGAAGGAAAACCATGTATTCCTGGATTATGCAGTGACGGAAGTGTTTTTTCTCATATTAGAAGTTTAGAAGAAATAATTAAGTTGAATCCAAAATATCTTATTATGGGACATGGAGAACCTATTCTTAATAAACAGGATATTAATATTGAAATAGAAAAAAGATTAGATTATTTATATAAAATAAAAAATAGTAATGGAAATATAAAATTAGAAGATTGTATAAATGAAAATTTAGATGAGTGGGAACTTAAAAGAGCTCATGATTTAAATTTAAATGTATACAGAAATGAACTTAAATAATATTTAAGAAATAATTTTATTTGAAAGGAGAATATAAATCAATGATAATAGCAGATAAACCATATGTTTCAGATTTTATGAAAAAAAGTATATTAGAATTAAAATTGCCATTGTTAAAATCAGAGGGAATAGAGAAATTAAATTTTTTAGAGGGAACAAAAATAGTAACTCAAGAGTTAGCATTACAAAAATTAAAGTTTGAAAAAGAGATGAAAATATATACTAATTCGGAAAATTCTATTAATTGGATGATTAATAATTTAGATTTTACAGAATTACCTGAAAATATAAATTTATTTAAAGATAAAGTGAAATTTAGGAAAGCTATTGAGAGTATTTATCCAGATTTCTATTATAAAGAAATAAAAATAAATGAATTAAAAGAAATTTCAATTGAAAATTTAAAAAAGCCATTTATTATAAAGCCTTCCATTGGTTTTTTTAGTATGGGTGTATATATGATATCCTCCAATGAAGATTGGGAAAAAGCAATAAAATCTCTCGAAATAGAGATAAAAGAAGTTGAAAATTTATATCCGAAAGAAGTTTTAAATACTTCAAAATTTATAATAGAAGAATATATTGAAGGAGAAGAGTTTGCTTTTGATGCTTATTATAATAGCAATGGAGAGCCTGTAATTTTGAATATTTTAAAACATATATTCTCTTCTGAAAAAGATGTAAGCGATAGAGTATATATTACATCAAAAGAAATAATTAATGAAAATATTGAGAATTTTTTAGATTTTTTGAAAAAATTAGGGGATATTACAAAGATTAAAAATTTTCCACTTCATGTGGAAGTGAGAATGGATGAAAAAGGAAAAATTATACCTATAGAAGTAAATCCCATGAGATTTGCAGGATGGTGTACAACAGATATAGCTTATTATGCATATGGGATTAATCCTTATGAATACTATTTTAAAGAGAAAAAACCAGATTGGGAAAAAATTTTAAAGATTAAAGAAAATAAAATTTATAGTGTAGTTGTATTGGATAATTCAACTAATATCTCTTCCATTAATATTAAAAGTTTTAATTATGATAAAATTAGTTTGAAATTTGAAAAAATTTTAGAAATTAGAAAAGTTGATTATAATAAATATCCACTTTTTGGATTTATTTTTACAGAAACTAGAAAAGATAATTATGAAGAATTAGAATGGATATTAAAATCAGATTTAAAAGAATTTGTTAGTTTGGATAATTAAGATATAAAAATTATAAAGGGGTTGAAAGATATGAAAAAAGCAGAAGAATGTTTAAATATGAGAGAAATTAGAGATGGTATTGATATTATTGATAATGAAATAGTAAAGTTAATTGCAAATCGTGCTAAATATGTAAAAGAAGCTGCTAAATTTAAAAAAGATGAAAAAGCAGTAAAAGATTCAAATAGAGTGAAAAAAGTGCTTGAATCAAAAAAAGAATTAGCAAAAAAATATGGAGCATCTCCAGATTTAATTGAAAAAATATATAAAATGATGATTGATTTTTTTATAAATGAAGAGATGCAGGAGTGGAAATTAAAATGAAGAAAAATTGGAATTATAAATCTTATAAATATAGATTTTTAAATTTTAGAGATAATGGTGAAGAAGTAGAAGAATTTTTAAAAGCAAATCACAAATATATATGTTGGCAAGATGATTTAGAAATAGATGAAATATCTTCAAAAGATACTTTTTATCCTGAATTACCTAAAGGTAAGCGTATAGAAGATAAATATCTTATTGGAATATATGAAAACAAGAAAATAATTTGTATATTTGATATATTAAAAAATTTTCCTGAAGATGAAACTTGGATGATTGGATTAATGTTATTAGATGAAAATTTAAGAGGTAAGGGATTAGCAACTGAATTATATAATGAAATTGAGAGATATTTAATAAAACACAGTGTTAAAAAAATTAGAATTGGAGTATTGGATAAGAACTCAAGAGGTAAAGCCTTTTGGGAAAAGTCTGGTTTTAAAAGAGTTGAAGGAGAAAAAAAGTATAAAGAGATAAAGAAAGTCTTTATTTATGAGAAAATATTATAAAAATTACATTGTAAAAAAGAGCAAATCTATTTAAAGGATTTATTCTTTTTTTCTACGTTTTATTCTAAAGAACATTTAAAAATCAATTTTTTTATATTTTGTTATAAAAGTATTTAAATCATCGCATATTGTAAAACAAAATGGAAATATTATTTGTAAGTCATTTATAAATGACTTACATCAGAAATAAACTTTATTTCAAAACTATCTTTAGCCTTCATTTCAATTAAAGTAACACTTGTATTTAATATATACTCGCCTTTCCAGAAATCTTCAATTGATCTGTTTAAAATGTTATTTAATATTGATTTAATCGCAATTCCATGAGATACAATTAAAATATTTCCATTTTTATGTTTATCATAAATATCATTCAAAAAAAGTTTTGTACGTTTACAAAGTTCAAAATAACTTTCTCCTTTAATTGCTTGGTGATCATATTTGTGTGGATTTTTCCAGAAACTTTCAATATGCTCTGGATATTTTTTTCTTACAACTTCTTTTTCCATTCCCTGCCAAATTCCCATGTTAATCTCTTTAATTAATTCAGATTGAATAATTTTATTATCTTTGTCGCCTAAAATAATTTGAGTAGTATTTATTGCTCTGGATTGCGTACTTGTATATACCGCATCAAAATTAATATGAGAAAGAGATTTAGATAATTTCAGAGCTTGATTTTTACCTAAATCAGTTAAATCAGAATTGAAATGCCCCTGCATAACACCTTTTTTATTCCATTCTGTTTCGCCATGTCTAACTATATATAGATTTAATGTCATTATTATCACATCCTTAATATATTTTTATATATTATACCAAAATTCTAATAAGATTTCTATTAAAATAACTATCCCTTGAATTTTTATGATAATTTTGATATAATTTTTGAAAATCAACTAATCTATTTTCAAAAAGGAGGAGCAAAAATGGAAAAAAATTATAAATGTCCAAAATGCGGAAACAATAGTTATGAAACAGATACAATTGCTACAACTGGAGGAGGTTTTTCAAAAATATTTGATGTGCAAAATAAAAAATTTACAGCAGTAACTTGTACTAGATGTAAATATACTGAATTATATAAAGCAGAAACAAGTATGCTTGGGAATATATTTGATTTTTTTACTGATTAGAAATTTTTACAAAAGAACGTTTAAAAAATAAGTTTCTTATATTTTGTTATAAAAACGCTTAAATCGTTGCGTATTTTAAAACAAAATGGGAATGTTATTTTTAAGACGTTCCAAATTAGTAAATATTAATGGAACACAAACTATTTTTTGTGTTAAAATCATACTCTAAAAAACAACTATACAACTTTGTACGTTCAAAATAAAATTAACTTTTACAGAATTTTATCTTTGCTTATAAATAATAAAAACTAACATAAAAAAATAACAAATATCACTAAAATCTTCTAATTAAAATTTAGGAGGTTTTTTAATAATAATATGATTTTAGAAAACTACCTTTTTGGGGTCTAATCATAATATAAAAAAATTAAAAGAGGAGATTAAAATGACAAATAGATTAAAAAAACAAATTGAATTTATAAGAGAAATAGATAAAATAAAAGAAATTTACAGACATACAAGTTTATTTGGAAAAGATAGAAAAGAAAATGATGCAGAACACTCATGGCATATTTGTGTTATGGCTATAGTTCTTTCTGAATATTCAAATGAAAAAAATATGGATATGTTAAAAATATTAAAAATGTTATTAATTCATGATTTGATTGAAATTTATTCAGGAGATTATATTGTATATACTGAAAAGGAAGTAGAAAAAGAGAAAAAAGAAAAAGAGGGTGCAGAAAAAATATTTAGTATTCTTCCAGAAGACCAAAGTAAAGAATTTAAAGATATTTGGGTAGAATTTGAAGAAAGAAAAACTATAGAAGCAAAATTTGCAAGAGTATTGGATAGATTAGAACCAATATTACAAAACTATTATAACAAAGGGGATTCATGGGTGAAATATAATATTTCAGCAGAAAAAATAATTGAAAAAAACAGGATTATTAAAGATGGATCAGAAGAAATATGGAAATATGTTGAAGGTATGATAAATGAATATTTAGAAAAGGGAATAATTAAGTGATTTTATAGGGAGGTTAATAAAATTATTATATAAAAATTTGAAAGAAAATGTATAAATAGAAAAAAATGATATTGAAATTACAATTTTTGAAACTCCAAAAGAAAATTGGAAAATAAGAGGTTTACCAGGAGATGAGCTATCGTTAAACTATAAAGTTGAAATTTAATGGGAGAGGAAAAAATAATGGAAATTATTAAAAAAATTGAAGAAAAAGTAAAATATTGTTATTGGGAAAAAGATTATAATTGTGCAATAACATCAATAAAAGTATTATCTGAATTGTTTAATATTAAAATAGGTGAAGAGATATTAAATTCTGCTATTGGAATTCCTGGTGCAGGAAGATATGGAGCACAATGTGGGTTAGTGAATGGAGCATTGATGATTATAGGTTTAAGAGGTAAAGAAAAAAGCCTTGAAAATAAAGATATTCGTGAACTATGTAATAAATTTTCAAAAGAATTTGATGAAAAATTTAAAAGTTTGTTGTGTAGTGAGCTAAGACCACAAGGATTTAATGAAAATAATCCTCCTCACTTATGTGAGCCAATTACTAACGAATCAATCTTACTTGCATATGAAATAATATCTGGAACATAAAAAATATAAAATAAAAGGGGAAAATAAATGGCGATAAAATATAATAATATAGTTCCATGGGGAAGAAATTACGAAGAATATTGTAAAATGTTTAATTTGACAAAAGAAGATTTTTCAAAAAAATAATTGGGTGTGGAGATGGACCATCAAGTTTTAATTCTGATTTTAGATAATAATGCAAAAATATCTAAACATTATAATAAAGTTGTAAAATATTTTACTGATAAAAAAATGAAAGTTGAAGAGATAACTGTTGAATATGAATTTCAAAAAGATGAAAATAAAATGTTGAGAATAAAAAAATAGTTAAATTCTATAATGTACCCTAGACGATAGGCAACTTAAAAATGGTGGCGAGAATAAAAATGATAAGAAAATCTACAATGAAAGATGCTTTTAGAATTTCTGAAATTAGATTAGTAAAAACAATAGATAAATAGGAAGGATGTATATTATATGAAAAAACCATTTATGAAGTTAATAATAATTTCAATGTTTATGTTATCAGGTTGTTTTAATAATAATATAATAAATGCCAATATTTCAAGAGATTATAGACAAGATATGCGTGATTTTATTAAAAGTATCAGTGCTTATTCCAAAAATATTAATCATAATTTTATTATTATTCCACAAAATGGGCAAGAACTTATAACAGACAATGGAGAAAGTAATGGAATACTAAAACTTGATTATATTAACTCTATTGATGCAACTGGACGAGAAGAGCTATTTTATGGTTATAATAATATTGATGAAAAAACAGCTGAAGAAGACAAACAGCATTTATTAGATTTATGCCATGTCTATGAAAAACATAATATAAAAGTTCTTGTAACAGATTATTCTTATACACATAGCAAAATGGATGATTCATATAAAATTAATGAAAAAAACGGATTTATATCATTTGCTGCCAATACTAGAGAATTAAATAAAATACCTGATTACCCAAAACATCCTTTTAACGAGAACAGTAATAATATTAATAATATTTCACAAGCTAAAAATTTTTTATATTTAATAAATAGCGAAAATTTCATAACAAAGGGCGATTTTATAACTGCTGTATCAGCGACTAATTATGATGTGGTTATCATGGATTTATTTCATAATGAAAAAGCCTATAATTCTACAGAAATTAAACAACTTAAAATTAAAAAAAATGGTAACAAACGATTAGTTGTTTGCTATATGAGTATTGGAGAAGCTGAAAATTATCGATATTATTGGGATAAAGAATGGGATAAATCTCATCCTTTATGGTTAGATAACGAGAATCCAAGTTGGAAAGGAAATTTCAAAGTTAAATATTGGAATAAAAATTGGCATGATATTATTTTTGGAAATGATAATTCATATTTGAAAAAGATAATTGACGCTGGATTTGATGGAGTATATTTAGATATAATAGATGCTTATGAATATTTTGAAGAAAAATAGATACATTTTTGTGGGTCAAACCATTCTATTACCTTTTAGAGCCAGATATATATGGGATAAAATTTAAAAATTGGAGGAGGACAAATGCTAATACAAAAAGGAACAAAAGATCTTGATACTGAGAGATTATATTTAAGAAGATTTAAACTAGAAGATTCAGAAAATATGTTTAATAATTGGGCAAATGATGAAGATGTAACAAAATATTTGACATGGTTACCTCATAAAAAAATTGAAGTAACAAATGAAATATTAAAGGAATGGATAAATTCATATAAAAGTACAGATGTATATAATTGGGCTATCGTTCCTAAAGAATATGGCAAAGTAATTGGTAATATATCTGTTGTAAAAATAGATTTAGAGGATGAAATGTGTGAAATAGGTTATTGCATAAGTAAAAAATATTGGAATAAGGGAATTGTAACAGAGGCATTAAAAAAAGTAATTGATTACTTAATATTAGATGTTGGATTCGTAGGAATTAAAGGAAAACACGATTTAAAAAATATAGCTTCTGGAAAAGTAATGTTAAAAGCAGGAATGACATATGAAGGGAGAATAAGAGACTCTATTAAAAATAACGAAGGAGAATATATAGATGTTGAAATGTATTCAATTCTAAAAAGAGATATCTTTAAAAATAAAAGTTTAAATAATTAACCAATAAAAAAATAAGCTACGCTTCATCTAGTAGAGCATAAATATTTTTCTGAATTTTTTATTTCTGAAAAATTTTGCTTTAAAAAATCACATATTTCAAAAAAACGGTATAGCTTATTTTCTGAATAAATTTATACTTTACTAACCAATAAAAAAAATCACATTAAGAAAGAAGGTCAAAATGGAAAAGAAAACTATAAAAATTGCTATTATTTATTATAGCAAAGGGAATAATACAAAATTAGTCGCAGAAACAATAAAAATAGGATTAGAAGAAATAGAAAACATTGAAGTAAAATCTATGTCTTTAGAAGAATTAGATCCTAATTATATTAAAGAAGCAAAAGCAATAATTTTTGGTACTCCAACTTATTATGCTAATATTTCTTGGCAAATGAAAAAATGGTTTGATGAATCGCAGGGCTATAATTTAGAAGGAAAATTAGGAGCTGTATTTGCAACTGAAAATCATATAGGTGGGGGAGCAGATACTGCATTATTAACTTTAATAAATCATTTAATGGTAAAAGGAATGTTAATATATTCTGGTGGATCTGCTTTAGGAAATCCATATATTCATTTAGGAGTTGTTGCTATAAAAGATGGAGATGATTATCAAAAAGAACGTGCAAAAATATTTGGAAATAGGATAGCAAGGAAAACATTAGAATTGTTTGGAAACATAAAATAAAAGTTCGTAAAACATAAATATTTTTCTAAATTAAATATATAATTTTATATTAAAAAAACTTCCCTCATTAAGGGAAGTTTTTCTGTTTTATTTTGCTCTCTCTAAATATTCATCAGTTCTTGTATCTATTCTAATTATATCACCTTGATTTATAAATAGTGGAACCATTATTTCATGTCCAGTACTTAATTCAGCAGATTTTAATGCTCTACCTGTAGTATCTCCTTTTAATCCTGGTTCTGTATATACAACTTCTCTATCTAATGTAGTTGGCATTTCGATACCTACTGCTCTACCTTCATAAAAGACTACTAATATTTCCATATTTTCTTCTAAATATTTTAAAGCATCTCCTAAATCTTCTTTTGTTAAATTAAGTTCTTCCCAAGTTTCTTGATTTTGAAATGCATATTGTCCACCATTTTCGTAAATGTATACCATTTTTTGTTTATCAAGAATAATATCATCAACTTTATCTGCAGCTTTCAAAACTGTTTCTGATTTTGCATTTGTCAATAAATTTTTAAACTTAAATTTTACAACTGCTGAACTACGACCTGATTTACTAAACTCTGCTTTTTGTACTATGAAAACATCATTTCCTATCTTGATTATATTTCCAGCTCTTATTTCTTTTGCGTTTTTCATTAAATTAATCCTCCTTAAAATATTGTTTATATTAATTCCTAATCTATATTAGGAAAAGTAATATTAAATTTTTTCATTGATAAATTCTATCAATTGTTTTGTTAAATCACATTTTTTTATTAAATATTCACTAAATTTTTTAAAAAAAGAGCTATTATCTAATATAATATTAAATAAATCATCAAAATTTATTTCAAAATTATTTTCAATTTCATCTTTCAAAATATTATTAGTAGAAATAGAAATATCTTTATATTTTTTAAAAATATCTGCATTTATATCAATATTTTCACTCATTCTATCTAAAAAAGAATTTAATTTATCCAAATGAATATACTCTTCTTGTTTATAAATATGCCATAAAAATGGAATACCTGAAATTGTAGCTCTTGCAAGAGATTCTTCACCTCTTACAAAATTAAAATCCATTAAATTTATTAAATAATCATAATCCTTTTGTATAAAAAAAGGCATATATAGAATATGTATATTTTTATATATTTTAATCTCTTTCAATATAAAGTCAAAACTTTTCTGCGTTTTTTCTCCACATAAAAATATATAAATATTTTTATTAACTTTTGACAATGATTTTATCATACTCTTAAAATTAAATTCATAAGTAAAAATTGAAATATAAAGATTACTCTTATTATAAATACAATTAATGTTTTTTTCTTTAAAAAAATTATTAAAATATTTTTCTTTTGAAGAATTAATTGATTTAATCATTGAAAGATAATCATAATCTAATATAATTCCACCACTTTTTTCAGTAAAACCTGGCATAAAAAAATATTTTTCAATACCTTCATAATAGGATATAGATTTTTTTTTATGAAAACCTTCAATCCAAGTTTCACCAGATAGATATTCTAAATTTATAATTAACTTTGCATTTTCAGATATACTTTTTTTGAAAAAATCAGGAATCTCTGTTCCAAAAGCTTCAATAATAACTTTAGAAGCATTGTATTTAAAACTGTTTTGACTTACTCTTTCGATATTTATAATATTTAAATTTTCAAAATTATTAATTATTAAATTGGAATCAAAATTTTCAACTAATTTTTTTACTTCTGTATATTTATTAATATAAATGTTAATAAGTATATTTTTATTGATTTGATGAATATTCTTTGCTAATCTATAAACAACACCAATATCTCCATAATTATCAATAACATCACAAAATATATCTATATTAAACATAATATCTCTCCTAAAACTTATTAATACAATTATATCAAAAAAGTTAATTAAATACAAATGAAAAAATGATATTTACAGATATAACGTAAATTTATTGGTATTAATAGATATAATTCAATAAAAATATATATTGAATTATATGAGAATACTATTAGGATAACTACTTAAATGAAACCGAAGAAATTATTAAAAAAGCAAAAGCTTGTATCAATTATAGTAATAATAGCAATAATTATCACAATTATTATTCTCACAAGAATAATAAAATTCTATGTTCTTCAAGATGATATTTGTGCATAAAACAAAAATGGTGAATTTATTTAATACAAAATTAACTAACTTATATCTAAATCTTATTTTCTCCTTGACAAAGAAAGCTAATTAGTGTATTATTTCTTAAATACAAATTTATAAAGGGGATGTCAGATATGGTTATAGTAATGAAAAATAATGCAACAGAAGAACAAATAAAAAAAGTTATTGAAAGGGTTGAAAGCTTAGGATTAAAAGCTCATCCTATTTATGGTCAAGAAAAGACAATAATAGGTGTAATTGGAGATGAAAATATATTAAGAGCTCATCCAGTTAATCCGTATGAAGGAGTTGAAGAGGTAAAATCAATAGCAAAACCATTTAAATTTGCTAGTCGTGAATTTAAACAAGAAGATACAATAATAGATGTAAACGGAATTAAAATAGGTGGCGGAAATTTTGTAGTTATGGCAGGACCTTGTTCTGTTGAAAATAGAGATATGCTTTTTGAAACTGCAAAAAGAGTAAAAGAAGCTGGAGCTTCTATCTTGAGAGGTGGAGCATTCAAACCAAGAACTAGCCCATATGATTTTCAAGGACTTGGAGAAGAGGGATTAAAATATTTAAAAGAAGCTGCAATAGAATATAATATGGCTGTTATTACAGAAGTAATGGATGCAAGAGATATTGAACTTATTGATAAATATGCAGATATATTTCAAGTTGGGGCAAGAAATATGCAAAACTTCACTCTTTTAAAAGAATTAGGAAAAACTGATAAACCTGTTATGTTAAAAAGAGGAATGGCTGCAACTGTAAAAGATTTATTAATGGCTGCTGAATATATAATTGCATCTGGAAATAAAAATGTAATATTATGTGAAAGAGGAATTAGAACATTTGAAACTTATACAAGAAATACAGTTGATATAAATATAATACCATCTGTAAAAGAGTTGTCGCATTTACCTATAATTATTGATTCTAGTCATGGAACTGGTAGAAGGTCTCATGTTGGGCCAATAGCTCTTGCAGGTCTTGTAGCTGGTGCTGATGGGTCAATGATAGAAGTCCATCCTTCACCAGAAAATGCACTATCTGACGGACCTCAATCACTTAGATTTCATGAATTTGATGAGTTAATGTCAAAAATGAAAAAATATTTAGAATTTGAGGGTAGAAAATTATCATAAATAGATTCAGGAAAGGAGCTGCGAAATAATACGTAGCTCCTTTTTTAATACATTTAAAACTCTAATTATATTCTATATTTTTACTGTTAAATATTCTGTAATTTTCATTGAAAGCTTTACCCATATATGATATAATACCATAAAAGTTTAAAACAAAATGGGAATATATTTTTAATCTATTTCTATAAAAATTAATCTATTTCTATAAAAATTAATCTTTTGAAATTGGAGGAATTATGAAAAAAAATATTGTATTAATTGGATATATGGGAACAGGAAAAAGCACAATAGGGAAAATTCTTTCAAAAGAGCTTAAAATGGAATTTATTGATACAGACCTTTTAATTGAAAAAAATATTAAAATGAGTATCAAAGATATCTTTGAAAATTTTGGAGAAAAATATTTTAGAGATTTAGAAAGCAAGATTGCAAAAGAAGTTTCAAAACTTAATAATAAAATAATTTCTACTGGTGGTGGAATTGTATTACGTGATGAAAATATAAATAACTTGAAAAAAACTGGAATGGTGGTTTTATTAAAAGCAAATGCAGATACAATTTATGAAAGGGTTAGCAAAAATTCAGATAGGCCATTATTAAATGTAGAAAATCCAAAAGAAAAAATAAATAAAATGTTAATAGAAAGAAAATTAAATTATGAAAGATTTAAAGATATTGAAATAGAAACAGATAATAAAACAGTAAATGAAATTTTTGAAATAATTAAAGAAAATTATTTTAAAACAGTTTAATTAATCGAAAGAGGTGTCCTTTATGAAAAGAATAAATGTTAATGTAGTAAATAATAATTATGAAATTTTATTAGGTGAAAACACTTTAAAGGACTTGAAAAAATATTTGCCTAAAAATTACAAAAAAATATTAATTGTATCAAATGATACTGTTGGACCAATTTATATAAACAAAGTAAAAAAAGCTTTAAATGATGAATCAATAGAACTTCATTATTTTGAAATTCCAGATGGGGAAGAATATAAAAAGCTAGATACAGTTCTTCCAATATATGATTATATGATAGAAAATAATTTTGATAGAAGTAGTTTAATAATCTCTTTAGGTGGAGGAGTAGTTTGTGATTTAACAGGATATGTTGCTGCTACATTTATGAGAGGAATTGACTTTATCCAAATACCAACATCCCTATTAGCTCAAGTAGATGCAAGTATTGGAGGAAAAGTAGCTGTAAATCATCCGAAAGGTAAAAATTTAATCGGTAGTTTTTATCAACCAAAGCTTGTGTTTATTGATATTGCTGTTTTGAAGAGTTTACCATTAAGAGAAATAAAAACTGGATTAGCAGAAATTATAAAACA
The DNA here is from genome assembly GCF_030295325.1 of Haliovirga abyssi. GTDB lineage: Bacteria > Fusobacteriota > Fusobacteriia > Fusobacteriales > Haliovirgaceae > Haliovirga > Haliovirga abyssi. The sequence continues at coordinate 1,143,199 of NZ_AP027059.1, forward strand.
TGCTATTATTAAAGATAAAGATTACTTCAAATTTTTAAAAGAAAATTCTGATAAAATATTAAATTTGGAATCTAAATATATAATTGAAATGATTAAAAAATCATGTGAGATAAAAGCAGAAGTTGTATCAGAAGATGAAAAAGAGCAAGGGATTAGAGCTATATTAAATTATGGACATACTTATGGACATGTAGTTGAAAATTTAACACAATATAAAGTTTATAGACATGGAGAAGCTGTTGTATTTGGGATAATGTTTGCAACTTATTTAGCAAAAAAAATAAGAGGAGTTAACGAAAGTATTGTCACAGAAATTGAAGAAATATTCGATAAATTTGGGATGGATATAATTATTCCAAAGTTTAATTTTAATAAAGTGCTTCAAATATTAAAACATGATAAAAAAGTAAAAGATGGAAAATTAATATTTGTTTTACCAACATCTATAGGAACTGCAGAGATAATAGCTATTACAGAAGAACAAGTTAAAGAAGTTTATGAAAAGATAAATGGCGCTGATGTAAAAGGTGTTATTGATATTGGAACAAATAGTGTTAGATTATTTATTGGAGAAGTATATGAAAATAATATTTTAAATAAATTTTTAAAATTGATTAATATTACAAGATTAGGAGAAAATGTAGATAAAACTAATTTGTTAGAAAATAAAGCTATTGAAAGAACAGTTAATGTTCTTAAGGAGTATAAAAATATATCTGATAGCTATGGTGTTACAAGCTTAAAAACAATTGCAACAAGTGCTGCAAGGGATGCTTTAAATAAAGATGATTTTTTAAAAGCAGCTTTAGATGTGGCAGGAGTAAAAGTTGATGTTGTTTCTGGAGAAGTAGAAGGAAATTACTCTTTTAAAGGAGTTTTAAGTTCTGGATATAAGTCTGATATTATAGTTGTGGATATTGGTGGCGGAAGTACCGAATTTATCTATGGAAATAATAAAACTGGTGTAAAGTTTATTAAAAGTTTAAATATAGGCTCAGTTAGAATTAAAGAAAAATTTTTTAAAAGTGATATTTATGATAATTTAAATGAATGTAAAAAATGGATATTTAATGAATTAGAAACAATTAAAGAATTAAAAGATAAAAAATTTAAACTTATTGGAGTTGCAGGAACTATTACAACGCAAGTAACAATTTTAAAAGCTATGGCTGAATATAATTCAGATGAAGTAAATGGATATAATTTAAAGTATACAGATATTTCAAATAATTTTGAGATGTTATCAAATTTATCAATAGAGAATAGAAAAAATGTAGTAGGATTAGAAGAAAAAAGAGCTGACGTAATTGTTGCAGGAACATTTTTATTAAAAACAATTTTAGAGTTCTTTTCACAAGAATCAATTGAAGTTTCTGATAACGATATTTTAGAAGGAATGATTTTAGATAAAACTCGTTAAAAATAAGTAAAGAACGGCTTAAACGTTCTTAAAAAAATATGAGGAGGATACAAAAATGAGAATAGTAATGGCATCGGATCACGGAGGACTTGAATTAAAAGATTTTATAAAAAGTTATTTATTAGGAAAAGGTTATGATATTTTAGATATAGGAACAAATTCAGAAGAATCAGTAGATTATCCTGATTACGGTAAAAATGCAGGATTAAAAATAATGAACGGAGAAGCAGATTTAGGAATAATTATGTGTGGTTCTGGAATAGGTATCTCAATTGCTGCAAATAAAGTAAAGGGTATTAGAGCAGCATTATGCCATGATATATATACTGCTAGAATGTGTAAACAACATAATAACGCAAATATATTAGCTATGGGTGGAAGAATTATTGGAAAAGGATTAGCTATTGAAATGGTTGAGACATATTTAAATACAGAATTTGAAGGTGGAAGACATCAAAGAAGAATTGATAAAATTCATAAAATTGAACAGGAGGGATAATTATGTGTCTGTTTTGTAAAATAGTAAATAAAGAAATTCCAGCTAAAATTGTTTATGAAGATAATAATATCTTAGCGTTTGAAGATATTAATCCAAAAGCACCTGTGCATATTTTAGTAATTCCTAAAAAGCATATTGAAACTTTAAATGATATTAATAATGAAAATTCAAAAATAATAGGTGAAATCTATGCTGTAATTGCTAATTTAGCAAAAGAAAAAGGTATTTCTAAAACAGGATACAGAGTTGTGGCAAATTGCAATAGAGATGCAGGACAGGAAGTTTTTCATATCCATTTTCATTTAATGGGCGGAAGGAAATTTCAATGGCCAGCAGGGTGATTTTGAGTAAAGAAAATAAATTTTATAAATTAATAAAAAAATTAAAAGATAAAAAATATAGAGAAAAAGAAAGAGCTTTTTTAGCTGAAGGATTTAAGATATTTGAACTTAATAAAAATCCTAAATATATAATTTTAAAAAACAGCATGCAAAATAAATTTGATTTTTCTTCTTATAATAATAAATATATCTTTGAGGATTTTCTATTTGATGAAATAACATCTCAAGAAAATTCTCAAGGCGTTATTTTTGTATATGAATATCCATCACCTAATATAGAAAATATTTTAGGTGATATTGTCATTTTAGACCAAGTGCAAGATCCTGGAAATTTAGGAACAATAATAAGGACATTAGATGCAATAGGTTTAAAAAGTTTAATCTTAATAAAAGGAACTGTAGATGTTTATAATGAAAAAACAGTTAGAAGCAGTATGGGGTCTATATTTAATCTTAATTTTCATTATATGAATTATGATGAACTTTTTTCATTTTTAGAAGAAAAAAATTATAATATAATCTCTACAGCTTTAGATGATGACAGTGTTGATTATACTCAGATGAGATTAAAAGAAAAAAATGCTATAGTCTTTGGGAATGAAGGGAATGGAATATCAAAAAAAATATTAAATAAAAGTAATGAAAAAGTTATAATACCTATTTATGGTAGTGCAGAATCATTAAATGTTGGTATCGCTGTAGGAGTTGTAATGTATAAGTATATTGAATTGAAAAAATTATAAAAGAGGTAATATATGGAAATAAATAATTTTTTAAATAATGAATATTCAGAAATTGAGTTTTCAGATATAAAAAATAGAGAATTAGATTTGACTAATAAAGATTTTTTTAAATGTCATTTTAATAACTGTGATTTTTCTAATACAGATTTTAGTAATTCTAATTTTGAAAATTGTATATTCGAAAATTGTAATCTTAGTTTAATTAAAGTAGTTAATACTAAAATAGTAGAAGTAGAATTTAAAAACTGTAAATTGTTAGGAATTCATTTTAACAGTTGCAATACTTTTATTATTGATATGAATTTTGATAAATGTTATTTACAATATTGTAATTTTTCGAGATTGCAATTAAAGGATATGAAATTTGAAAATTGTGATATATTAGAATGTGACTTTATTGAATCTAATTTAGAAAAATCTAGTTTTGAAAATTCTGTATTAACTGGAACTATCTTTGAAGATAGCAATTTATCAAAAACAAATTTTATAAATGCCAAAGAATATAATATAAACATAGAAAAAAATAGAATAAAAAAAGCTAAATTTAGCTCTCCTGAAGTTATATCGCTATTAAATAGTTTTGATATAAAGATATATTAAGATATCTTTAAATAATAATGAAAAAATATTAAATAAAATTAACCACGATTAAAGAAATGGAGGATAATTTGAAATTTGGAAAATCAATTTTAGGGAATTATGAAGAAGGAACTAATAGAGAATTTTTAGTATCAAATGGAATTGGAGGATTCAGTTCTGGCTGTATTAATGGTAATTTTGCTAGAAGATATCATGGACTTTTAATTAGTTCTTTATTACCTCCGTTAGATAGATATCTATATTTTCATAAAATAGAAGAAAATATAGATGGCATAGATATTTCTACATATAAAATATTTGAAGATACAGAAAAAATAAATAAAGGATATATATATCAACTTAGTTTTGAACAAAATCCTTTTCCAAAATTCAAATATTCTGTTAATGGAAATATTTTTGAGAAAGAAATTTTTATGATAACTGGTAAAAATAGTGTTATAGTTAAATATAAATTAAAAGTATCTTCTAAATCTACTGTTAATGCAAAATTCAACCTTTTTTTCAATTATAGAGATACTCATAAAATGAACACAACCGAAATTGAAAAATATAGTGTAAAGAAAGAACCAGATTTTTTATCATTAAAAATTGAAGATAATAATGTTCCAATATATATTTATTCAAATAAAATAGATAAATTTAATACAAATATGGAATTAAGAAATAATATTGTATATGATATAGAACAAGATGAAAGAGGAGATAAATCATTTGATTCTTCTGTAAGTATTGGAGAAATAAGTTGTAAAATGAAAGAAAATGATGAGATTTATATAGTAGTTTCTAATGAAAAAATTAATAATATTAATTTGGATGAACTGTATAAAAAAGAGATTAAAAGAATTGAAAAATTAAAAAAGGATACTTCGAAAAATAATAATATTTTGCAAGATTTAAGTGTTGCCGCAGATTCTTTTATTGTATATAGAAAAGGTACAAATGGAAAAACTATTCTAGCTGGTTATCCTTGGTTTGGAGATTGGGGCAGAGATACAATGATAGCTTTACCTGGATTAACACTTTCTACAAATAGATTTGAAGATGCAAAATCAATTTTAAAAACTTTTGCTAAATATTGTGACAAAGGTATGCTTCCAAATAAATTTCCAGATTGGGAAGGTGAAGAACTATATTATAATACAATTGATGCTTCACTTTGGATTTTTTATGCAGTTTATAAATTTTTAGAATATACAAAAGAGTATGACTTTATAAAAAATGAAATATATCCAGCTTTAAAAAATATTATTCAATTTCACATAGATGGAACAAGATATAATATAAAAGCAGACGAAAAAGATGGACTTATCTCTGGCGGGGATGAAAATACACAATTAACATGGATGGATGTAGCTTATAAAGGGTGGGCAGTAACTCCTAGATATGGAAAAGCTGTTGAAATAAATGCACTTTGGTATAATGCTTTGAAAATTATGGAAGATTTATCAGATAAGTTTAACAAAAATAATGATGTTTATAAATTATATAGCAAAAAAGTAGAAGAGAATTATGAAAAAGTTTTTTGGAATGAAAAATCAAATTGCTTATACGATTATATTGATAATAATAATATAAAAAATGAGGATATTAGACCAAATCAAATATTTGCAGTAAGTTTGCCATATACTGTTTTATCAAAAGAAAAAGAAAAACAAATAGTTGATTTAGTTTTAAATAAATTATATACACCTCATGGGTTAAAAAGTTTATCTTCAAATAATGAAAAATATATTGGTATTTATAAAGGCAGCTTATTTGAAAGAGATTCTTCATATCATCAAGGTACTGTTTGGAGCTGGCCATTAGGTCATTTTATAACTGCATATAATAAAGTTTATAATGATAAAGAAAAAATAAAACTTTTATTAGATGGAATAATCGAGCATTTTTATCAAGAAGGGTGTGTAAATAATATTTCGGAAATATTTGACGGAGATAGTCCAAATCTTGCAAGAGGTTGTTTTGCTCAAGCATGGTCAGTTGCAGAAATAATTAGAGTAATGAAGGAGGAACTAAATGAAGAATAACGATAAAAATCTTCTGATAAAATTTATAGTAAATTTAGTTGCTTTAGGATTAACTGCTTTTTTATTAAAAGGGATTGAAATAAATGGAATTTTTCCACTTGTTATTTCTACAATATTATTAGGTGTATTAAACACTGTAATTAGACCTATATTTTTAGTTTTAACTCTACCTTTAAATCTATTAACACTGGGAAGTTTTACTTTTGTAATAAATGGAATGATTTTATTATTTACATCTCAACTTGTAAGAGGTTTTGAAATAACCAGTTTTTGGAGTGGCCTATTTGGGGCAATATTATTATCTTTTATAAGTTTTTTATTAGATAATTTCATAAATAATTTGGAGGAGAAAATAAATGACTAGAAAAATAGTTGATAAAAATATAGCATATACAGGAAGAGTCTTTGAATTACAAAATTTAGAAATACAATTAGAAAATAATGAAATTATAAAAAGAGATATTTTAAAAATGGGTTTTAGTGGAGCTGTAGCGGTTTTAGCAGTAACGAAAGAAAATAAAGTTATCTTAGTAAAGCAGTATAGAGCTGGAGCAGACAAATATTTAATAGAAGTGCCAGCTGGACTAATTGATGAAGGAGAAACTCCAGAGGAAGCTGCTATAAGAGAATTAGAAGAAGAAGGCGGGTATAAAGCTAAAAAATTAAAAAAATTAACTGAATTTTATACAACGCCTGGATTTACTAATGAAATTATTTATGTTTTTGAGGCATTTGATTTAGAAAAAACAGAACAAAATTTAGATCATGATGAATACATTGATGTAATAGAGTATCCAATTGAAAAAGTAGATGAGCTTGACTTAAAAGATGTAAAAACATTAGTAACATTAAATTTTTTAAAAAATAAATTAAAAAAATAAGAAGGAAATAAAAATAAATATAGTATATTACATTGGAGGGACAAATATGGAATTGAAATTTTCAAAAATGGAAGGGTTAGGAAATGATTTTGTAGTAATTGATGATAGAGAACAATTAGTTGAAAACAAAGTTTCTTATAATGATTTATCAATAAGAGTTTGTGATAGACATTTTGGAATTGGTGCTGATGGATTAATAGTAGTATTAAATAGTGAGTCTCATGATATAAAGTTTAGAATTTTTAATCCTGACGGAAGTGAGCCTGAAATGTGTGGGAATGGAATCAGATGTTATGCAAAATATGTACATGATAATAGAATAATAAATAAATTAGAATTCAAAGTTGATACTTTAGCAGGAACAATTATACCAAAAGTGAATATAGGAGAAGACGGGTTAGTAGACACGGTAAAAGTTGATATGGGTGAGCCTATACTAAAAACAAAAGATATTCCTTTTATATCAGAAAATGAAATAGCTATTTCAGAAAATTTAAATGTAGATGGTAAAGAGGTTAAAGTAACTACAGTTTCTATGGGAAATCCACATGCTATAATATTTGTAGATGATATAAAAACTGCTCCAGTCTCGACTTTAGGGCCAAAAGTTGAAACTCACGAAAGATTTCCTGAAAAAACAAATGTGGAATTTATCAATATAATTTCTAGAAATGAAATGAATATGAGAGTTTGGGAAAGAGGTGCGGGAGAAACACTTGCTTGTGGAACAGGAGCTTCAGCTTCATTAGTCGCAGCAACTCTTAATAATTTTACAGACAATAAAGTATTAATTCATTTATTAGGTGGGGATCTTACTATTGAATTAGATAAGAATAACAATCATGTATTTAAAACAGGACCAGCAACACTTGTTTTTGATGGAATTTTAAAAATATAAAAGAAGTAATTTTTTACTTCTTTTGATAAAAAGAAAGAAGGGATATAAAATGGAAAAAAATAATTCTAAAGAATTGGCTTTTTTTAATATTTTAGAAACCGCTCTTCATTTTGATTTAAGTGAAGAAAAAAATAATTTTCTAGTATCACTTAATGAGTTAAAAGATAAAATTGGAATGGATACTAACGAAATATTAAAAAATATGAAAAGTTTAGAGAATAATAAAATCTTAAAAATAAAAGAATATGATAATAATAAAATTTTACTAGATATTTCTAATTATAAAACAAAATTAAGCGAAGTTTTTACTCAAGAAGAGATAGAAACTATATTAAAAGAGTTTAATTATTTTATAAAAAAATATAATTTAACTATTCCAAATGAAAAAGAGATAAAAAAATCATCTGAAATATTAAAAAATATGATTTTAGAAAATCCACAATGTGATCTACAGGAATTTATAGAAAAAGGAATAACAACTGCAATAACAGAAAAAATTCTTATAAAGATTGAAAAAAAGATTTATGATTTATTTAATTCTGTAGATGATGAAGATTTAAAAATATTAGAAGTTACTTTGTTTTGTATGTATAACTTTGATAAAAAGAATAACCCATTTTTAGTTACTTTATTTTTAGAAAGTGTATACAACAATATGAATAAGAGGTGAATTACTTGAAATTATTAATAGTAGAAGATGAAAAATATGTAGCTTTTTTATTAGAAGAATTCTTAAAAAAAATGGGTATTAACAATTTTGATATTGTTTTTTCTTTTAAAGAAGCTATTAATATTTTAAAAGATAAAAAATATGATATTATCCTTGCAGATAATGGACTTCCTGACGGAACAGGCTTAGAATTGTTAAAAAAAGTAAAAAAAATAGACTCATTTGCAACTGTTGTGTTTATAACTGGTTCTGACGATAGTGATCTATTAATAGGGCTTATTAATAATGGGGCTTATGCGTATTTGAAAAAACCAATAGATTATTCAGAGTTTGAATTTACTGTAAATAAATCAATAGAGTATAGAAAGTTATTAAACGAAAATATAAAATTAACTAAAGAAATGATAAAGAAAAAAGAGATTGAAAAAGAATTAAAGCTAGCAAAAGAGATACAAGAAAATATTTTATTAAAAATATTACCTAATAGGCTAAATCTAGAAATGTATGCTATTTCAAAACCTGCCAAATTTGTAGGAGGAGATTTTTATGATGTAATAAATATATCAGAAGATGAGATAATTTTTGTTATAGGCGATGTCTCTGGTAAAGGATTAAAATCTTCAATTGCTATGGTTATGCTACTTAGTATAATTAGAACTCTTGTGGAAAAAAGGATACCGTTATCTAATATATTATATGAACTTAATAGAAATCTTTTTTCCTCAAATATAAAAATGAGTGCAACTTGTTTTATTGGAAAATTAAATACTAAAACTTTATCTTTGAAATATGTCAACGCAGGGCATGAATATCCTTTGATTTTTAGAGATGAAAATATAATAGAGGTAGAAAATGGAGATTTACTTTTAGGAGCTGTAGATGAATCTCGCTTTCAGGAATATGAAGTCCAGCTTTTAGACCAAGACTATCTTTTTTTATATACAGATGGAATTAGTGAACTGTATGAGGATTTAGAGGTATTGAAAATAAAAATAAAAGAATTTTTATCAAAAGAACAAAATCTTAAAAATAGTGTGTTAAATTTTCTAAAGTGGGATAATATAAATAATAAAGAAATAATTTTAGATGATAAAACAATTTTAGGAATTAAAATAGAAAATATTTTATCTGTAAAGAAAGAAGCTAGTTATCACTTAATTGCAAACACGCATGAAATATTAAATTTAAAAATATTTTTAAAAGAACTTTTTAGTTATTTAAAGCTAAATGATGAAGATGAATTTAATCTTAATTTTACAATTAATGAATTGGTTACTAATTCTATACAACATGGATATCTAAATGGGACTGGAATTATTGATATGTCTTTTAAACTAATTAGTAAAGATTTTCTTCAAATAAAAATAAAAGATTATGGAATTGGAATCAATAAAAATATATTAAAGAATTTAAATGAAAATATTATTGACTCAGCGGCATTAAGAGGAAGAGGAATTTATATTTGTAAAAAATTAACAGACAATTTTCAAATTAATGTTAACGAAGGGAAGGGGACTGAGATAATATTTACAAAAAAAATTAGCCGATAGGCTTTTTTTTAATTATTTATGTCCGATAATGTATCTTATGTTTCTTTTTTTAATTATATAATAGGACTATATATTATCTCTAATTATATAATCCTATTATAATTTATATCATATTATCAATTATTTCTTCTAATTCTTGCTTTTCTTTAAAATTTAAATCCTGCCCATCTTTTAAAAGCTTTAAAATTTTTTTCTCTTTTTCTCCTAAAATACTACTTTCTAATATTTTTATTATTAACTGTCTAAAAAATTCCATTTATATTTTTCTCCTTAGCTATAATTTATATAAAAGATTAGCTTATAAAGTTCCTTCTACACAAGTAGTTAAAAATCCACCTCTAATATTATAAATAGTTGAAACTTTAATTCTATTTGTCTTTAAGACTTTTTTCAAATCCTCATATATTAGTTTTGTAGCTCCTTCTTGAAAAATACCAACATTTCTAAAACTTGTTATATAATACTTTAAAGATTTCAATTCAATACATTTTCCACCTTCTGGATAATATTCAATTGTAAGTTTTGCTAAATCAGGAAGTCCACTAAAAGGACAAACTGCTGAAAACTCATCTGTTTCTGTTTTTATATATTGATTTTTAGAATCAAAATCAAACACCTCTAAATAATCTGCCTTAATATTTTCTACTGGTTCAAAATTAAAACTTTTTCCTTCTGCTACTGCCATTTTTCATCAATCCTTTCTTTTTTATTTGTTATTAAAATATAATTTTTTCAAGAAATAATCTACACCATACAAAATTTTTTGAAAAACATTTATACACTATCATATGAAGCACAGCTTATTTTTTTATTTATTACCATAGACTTTTACAAACTGAAAAGCTTTGCAAATAGCTAAAAAAAAGCTATTTATTATATCTCTTTTTATATTCTTCCCATCCTGCTCTTCTTAAATTACAAGCTGGACAATCTCCACATCCTCGTCCCCACTCATTCATTTTGTCACTTCCATTATAACAAGTATGACTATATTTTAAAACTAAATCTAAAACCCCTTCATCTTCAGCTAATTTAAATGTATCTGCTTTGTCAATATACATAAGAGGTGTTTCTATTTTTATATTTGAATCAGAACCTAAATTTAAAGATTTCTCTATTGAATCTATAAATATTCTTCTGCAATCTGGGTAACCGCTATAATCAGTTTCACATACACCTGTAACCAAAGTATTAGCCCCAATCTTTTGGGCAACAGCATGAGCTATTGTTATAAAAAAAGCATTTCTATTTGGAACATAACTTGCTGGCAAGTTTGTATTTGTATGATGTTTTTCATTAACATTTCCTTTATGTGTTAAAGCACTATCTACAATTTCACCAAAGAAACTTACATCAATTATATGTTGTTCCACTCCTAATTTTTCAGCTATAATTTTTGATTGTTCAATCTCAATACTATGATTTTGTCCATAATTAAATGTAATTGCAACCACTTCATCATATCTATTTTTTGCCCATCCTAGGCATGCTGTACTATCTTGTCCTCCACTAAAAATAACCATAACTTTATTGTTCATTAGTATAATCCCCTCCTGTATAAATTTGGTATTTTTCATACAAACTTTTTAGAACAGACAACTTTTAGGGAACGTTTAAAAAATAATGTTCTTATATTTTGTTATAAAAACGCTTAAAACATTGCGTATTTTATAACAAAATGGGAATGTTATTTTTAAGCCATTCCTAAACTATTCCAGAAAGTTTGTGCATTTGCAAACTTAATCTCCATTGTTTTTTACTAACTTCGTTTATCTCCCCTAACAACTTAATGGTACTTTTATAATTAATATCTTCTCCATCATCTAAAGGAGATATAAAATAATATTTAGCATTAATTTCATTCTCATAGTTTATTAATTCATCAACTGTTATATTATCATTTACAACTCTAAGTTCATCCACATTTTTCAACTTAGTTTTACTTTTCGGTGACATAGATATATAATCAATATATTCTTTTTCTGCTTTTATCAAATTATTTCCATTTGTTTCTATTCCTATCCAATATCCTTCTTTTTTTAATACTTCTAACAATGGTAATAAATTTTGTATAGTTGGCTCTCCACCAGTTATAATCACAGATTTATTCTCTCTTATTTTTTCTACTTTTTCTAAAATATCCTTTTCGGTCATTTCTGTAAAATTAACATGGTATTTTGTATCACACCAATCACATGATAAATCACAACCAGAAAGTCTTACAAAAACTACATTTTTCCCTGTATTATGTCCTTCGCCTTGAAGGCTTTGAAATATTTCATTTATTTTATACTTCATAAATAGCTACATTCCCTTCGCTCTCTTTTACTTTGGCTTTATAACATTTTGGAACTGTATTTACTATCCAATTTGCTATGTTTTCAGCAGATGGATTAAAATCAAATATATCATTTAAATTATGATGATCCATTTTTTCTTTTACTAATTTTTTAATATGAGTAAAATCAATTACCATTCCATCCTCATTTAATTCAGCACTTTTACAATAGATGGTAATAATCCAATTGTGCCCATGCAAATTTTCACACTTACTTTCATATGTTAAATTTAATTTGTGACTAGCAGAAATTTCTAATGTTTTTTCTACATAATACATACCTTCAACTCCTTTTAATCTAATTTTAAAACCGATAAGAATGCTTCTTGTGGTATTTCAACGTTTCCTATTGATTTCATTCTCTTTTTTCCCTCTTTTTGTTTTTCTAATAATTTTCTTTTTCTTGAAATATCTCCCCCATAACATTTAGCCAATACATTTTTTCTCATTGCTCTAATTGTTTCTCTTGCTATTATTCTACTACCCATAGCAGCTTGTATTGGTACCTCAAACTGTTGTCTTGGAATAACCTCTTTTAATTTTTCAACCATAGCTCTACCTCTATAATAAGCATTTTCTGAATGAACTATAAATGAAAAGGCATCAACGATATTTTCACTTACCAATATATCTACTTTTACTAATTTTGACTCTTTATATCCAATAAATTCATATTCAAACGAAGCATACCCCTTTGTTCTTGATTTAAGTTTATCATAAAAATCTATTACTATTTCTGCTAGAGGTAATTCATAACTAATCATAGTTCTCATTTCATCTAAATATTCCATACTTTTATAAATCCCTCTTTTTTGTTGGCATAGTTCCATAACATTTCCCACAAATTCTTTTGGAACAATAATTGTTCCTTTTACAAAAGGTTCTTCAATATATTTTATACCTAATTTAGGTAAATTCATTGGATTATCAATTTCCATTACCTCTCCAGAATCCATAGTTACTCTATAAATAACACTAGGAGCTGTAGAAATAAGATCTATATTATGTTCTCTTCTTAATCTTTCTATGATAATTTCCATATGTAAAAGTCCTAAAAATCCAACTCTAAACCCAAAGCCTAATACTGAAGAAGTTTCTGGCTCAAATAATAATGAAGCATCATTTAATTGCAGCTTTGAAATTGCGTCTCTTAAATCTTCATAATCGTCTGTAGAAAGAGGATATAATCCAGCAAAGACCATTGGTTGAACTTGTCTATATCCTTCTAAAGGTTCAGTGGCAGGATTTTTAATTAGTGTAATAGTATCTCCAACTCTAGTATCATTTATATTTTTTATTCCTGATATTATATATCCAACATCTCCAGCCTCAAGTTTAGAAGTTGGATGCATATTAGGTGAAAAAATTCCTACTTCTAAAATATCAAACTCTTTACCTGTAGACATTACTTTTATTTTATCCCCTTTTTTTACGACTCCATCCATAACTCTAATATAAGTAACTACACCTCTATAATCATCAAAATGCGAATCGAATATTAAACCTCTCAATGGCTCATTTGAACTATCTTTAGGTACAGGAATTCTATTAACAATAGCTTCAAGTAAATCAACAATTCCTATCCCTGTTTTAGCGCTTGTTAATACTGCATCTTGTGCATCTAATCCTATTACTTCTTCAATTTCATTTTTAACTTTTTCGACATCTGCATTAGGTAAATCAATTTTATTTATAACAGGTATAATTTCCAAATTATTTTCTAAAGCTAAATAAACATTTGCTAATGTTTGAGCTTCTACCCCTTGTGTTGCATCCACTACTAATATAGCACCTTCACAAGCAGCAAGAGATCTTGACACTTCATAGATAAAATCCACATGTCCTGGAGTATCTATTAAATTTAATTCGTAGTTTTTACCATCTTTTGCATCATAAAATAGTGTTACGGCCTGTGCTTTTATAGTTATTCCTTTTTCTCTTTCCAAGTCCATTTTATCTAAAAGTTGTTCTTTCATTTCTCTCTTTGAAACGGTTCCTGTATACTCTAAGATTCTATCTGCTAATGTTGATTTTCCGTGATCAATATGAGCTATGATAGAAAAATTTCTTTTATTACTACTATTTCCCAATTATTTCTCCTCCTCATAAATAAATTAAGAACGGCTTAAAAATAACATTTCTATTTTATTTTTAAATACACAACAGTTTGATTATTTTTTAACAAAATTTAGAAACTTATTTTTTAAACATTCCTTAAAATAATTTATTTTTTAACATCCTGTAAAATACATTGTATTATATCACACTTCTTAATAAATTTCAAAAAAATTAGGAGCAAAGTATAAGTTTTTTATTATAGCTTAGAACTAACATATTTTTTGAACTCAAACTACTGATAGCGTAAAATAATGAATTACCCAATAGTTTTTATTCAACAGAGTCAATCTATACTTATCTAGTGGTTTTAAATTTTTTTCTTTTTGTAACTTTGAGTTCTTAGCGTCTTTGTGCTGAAATATTTTCCCTACAAAAACTTTACACTATCTAAACAACTATATCTCTTGCCACTTTCTAAATTTTATGATAAAATATATAGATGAAAATATACTTTAGGAATATAAAAGAAAATTCCTAAACATCGAAAGGAGTAACTAAATGAATCAAAACAAAAAAAATCTATTAAATTTTAGATATCCTGAGCTTGAAAAGTTTTTATTAGATCTTGGATTCAAAAAATTTAACGCAAAACAAATTTTCAAATGGCTTCATCAAAGAACAGTAAGAAAGATTGAGGATATGACAGATATTTCTCTGAAAAATAGAGAGCTTCTCTATGAAAAAGCATATATCCCTTATCTTAATGTACTAGACTATCAAGTCTCAAAAGTTGATAATACAGAAAAATATCTTTTTGAATTAGAGGACAAAAGTACTATTGAAACCGTATTAATAAAACATAAGGAAAGAAAAACTGTATGTATATCTACTCAAGTTGGTTGCCCTGTAAAATGTGCTTTTTGTGCTACAGGTCAAAGTGGATTTAAAAGAAATCTTGAATTAGATGAAATTTTAAATCAAGTTTACACAATTAATTCTAGGCTTCAAAAAAAAGGTGAATCTATAACGAATTTAGTTTTTATGGGAATGGGAGAACCTTTATTAAATATAAATAATTTAATTGAATCTATTTATATTTTTTCTGACGAAAATGGATTAAATATATCAAAGCGTAAAATAACTATTTCTACATCTGGTATAATTCCTGGAATTGAAAGATTATTAGAAGAAAGATTACCAGTAGGTTTAGCTATATCTTTACATGCAACTACCAACGAACAAAGAGATCAAATTATTCCAATAAATGTAAAATATCCTTTAGATGATTTAATGCCGGTATTGCATGAATATCAAAAGATGACTAAAAGACGTATTAGTTTTGAATATATTTTAATAAAAGATTTTAATGTAACTGATAGAGATTCTTCTCAATTAGCTGATATTGTATCTGCATTTGATCATATTCTTAATTTAATACCTTATAATTCAGTTGATGGCGTTTTATTAGAAAGACCTAGCGAAAAGAAAATTCTTAGATTTTATAAATATTTAAGAGATATTAGAAAAATTAATGTTACGATTAGAAAAGAAAAAGGAACCGATATAGATGGAGCTTGTGGACAATTAAGAGATCGAAATAGGAGTTGATCTTTGTGTTAAAAAAAATTAATAAAATTATATTATTTATTATAGGTATATCTTTTTTAATAGTTTTTGCTTTTAGCAGCTTTTTAATTCTAAAAGCATATAAACAGCTTCCTGATGTTTCTAAATTAGTGGAACAATATAATCCTGTTGTTCCGACTATCATATATGATACGAATGGATTAATCATTGATAAAATCTATAGAGAAAATAGGGAAATTGTTTCTATAAACAAAATCCCTAAATATACTCAATATGCTTTCGTAGCAATTGAAGACAGAAAGTTTTTTAGACATCACGGTTTTGACCTTTTCAGATTGTTAAAGTCTGTTGTTACTGCGCCTAAATATATTTTAGCACATAGAAATATTCCAGGTGGAAGTACAATTACACAACAACTAGCTAAAAATGCGTTTTTAACCACTGAAAGGAAAATTATTAGAAAAGTAAAAGAAGCCATAATAACTATAGAAATTGAAAGAAAATATACAAAAGATGAAATTTTAGAAAAATATTTAAATGAGATTCCTTTTGCTTCTGGTGCTTATGGTATTGAGACAGCTTCTAAATTATATTTTAGAAAAGATGTTGAACAGTTGAATATTGCTGAATCTGCTTTTTTAGCAGGGATACCAAATAGACCTAGTAAATATTCGCCATATTTGCATTTGAATAATACTATAAAAAGGCAACGTCTTATATTAAAACAGATGTTTAAATTTAAATTTATAAATAAAAAGCAATATGAAGAAGCTTTGAACTATAAAATCAAAGTTAGTCCTAAACCTAAAAAAAATTATAGGGCTCCATCTTTTACAGATATTGTAACAAAAAAAATATTTAAGCTTTTTCCAGAAAATGAAATTTATGGCGGCGGTTTAAAAATATACACTACATTAAATTTAAAAATGCAGCAAACTGCAGAAGAAGTTTTTAAAAATAATCGTTACTTAAAAAAATATAAAGATTTAAATGGAGCTTTAGTTACAATAGATTCTAATACTGGATATGTTGAAGCCATTATTGGAGGAAAAAATTATATTACTGGAAATTTTAATAGAGCTATAAGAGGTAAAAGACAACCTGGGTCGTCATTTAAACCTTTTTTATATTTTACTGCTCTTAGAAAAAATTATCAGATGAATTTAATTGTAGAAGATTCAAAAATTAAAATAGGAAACTGGGAACCTAAAAATTATTCTTCTAAATTTAGAAAAAATATGACAATTTTGCAAGGAATGGAAAAATCTGTAAATATAATTGCTATAAAGCTATTAAAAAAATTGATAATTAAAAATGTTATAGCTACTGCAAGATTAGCTGGAATTACTGTTGATATTCCTTACAATTTAACTATTGCACTTGGTTCTTTTTCTATATCTCCGTTTCAATTAGCAAATGCTTATTGCGTATTTTCTAATGGTGGATTTACAGTAAAACCTATTTTTATAAAAAAAGTTGTAAATAGATATGGTAAAATTGTATATGAATCTAAAATAAAAAAAGAAAAGGTATTTGATAAAACTAACATTTCACTTATAACACATATGTTACAAAACGTTGTATGGAACGGTTCAGGACGACATGCTAATATTGGAATAGACCAAGGTGGTAAAACAGGAACTACAAATAATTCTACAAATGCTTGGTTTTCAGGTATTACTGCTGATTTTGTTACAACTTTATACATTGGTTATGATAATAACAAACCAATGCCCAAATATATGACTGGTGGAGGAGTAGCTGCTCCCATTTGGGGTAAATATGTAAAAACGCTTATTGATAAAAAAATATATAAGCCTAATAAATTTGAATTTTTGCAACAAGAATTAAAAAATAAAAAAATAGAATATAAAATTATAGATAATCAAAATGGATTGCTTTCAGATAAAAGTTCTACTTCAAAAATAAAAGCTTTATTTAAAATGGGATATGCTCCAATTGAAAAAGCTGGAAAATATAAAAATGGAATAGAAGCATTATTACCAAAAAATGAACCTGTTCAAAAAGATAAAGATGAAAATTTAAAAAAAGAATTTGAAATTAATAATATTATAAATAGTTTTATAAATTAAAAAATAAAAAGAGGCCATTTGACCTCTTTTTATTTTTTCTAATTTTTTATATCTCTTCCAATTCATTTTTTATAAATTCAGCTAATTCTCCAATATATTCTTTAGAAAAATCAAATTTTATTCCAGCTGTTTCATAAACTGTTTTCATATCTTTAGAATATCCTAATTTTAAAAATTCTTTGTAATTTTTTATAGTCTCTTCCCTGTTTTCTTTGTAATTTTTATAAATTGCGATTGCTCCTAATTGAGATATTGAATACTCTATATAATAAAAAGGAACCTCAAATATATGTAATTGTCTTAACCAAACTATTTTTCTATATATTTCTAAATTACTCCAATCAACATCAGTAGCATATTCTTGCATTAAGCTATCAAAATATGCATCTCTTTCATCTGCTGAATGGTTGGGCTCTGTATATATCCATTGTTGGAATTTATCTATAATCATAACCCATGGCAATATATCTAATGTTCTTTCTAACTGTTCTTTTTTAGCTTTTTTTATATCTTCTATATTATCATAATATTCATTTAAATAATCTAATGTTATTAATTCCATTGACATTGAAGCTAATTCTGCAATTTCACTTGGAGCGTTAGCATATTCACCTATTTCTATATTTGCAGTAGCAAAAGAGTGCATTGCATGACCTGATTCATGTAATAACGTAGTTACATCACTATGTAATCCTATTGAATTCATAAATATAAAAGCTGCTCCTGTCTCATTTAATGGATAATTATAACCACCTGGAGCTTTCCCTTCTCTATTATCCAAATCTAATAATTTGCTGTTTTTCATTAATTCTAGTTTATCCCCAAATTCTTCATCTATATTTCTCAAAACTTTAATAGATTTTTCAACTAATTCATCTGCTGTTTTAAAAGGTTTTAATATTTTTCCATCTACATCGACTGATGTATCCCAAGGTCTTAATTTTTCTAAATTTAATTTTTCTGCTTTTTCTTTATGCAGTTTTTTTAATAATGGTAAAATTGTTGCTTTTACTGAATCATAAAATTCAAATATATCATCTACACTATAACTAAATCTACCTTTAGCTTTATGCATATAATCTCTATAATTATCAAATCCAGCATTTTTAGCTATTTCTATTCTTATTTTTTTTAATTCATCAAATAGTTCTTCAAATTTATCTCTTGATTCTTTCAATTTCTCAGAAACTTTTCGCCATGCTTTTTCTCTAATTTCTCTATTTGGTTCTTTATAATATTTTGACATTTGAGTTAATGTTTGTTTTTTACCATCAAATTCAACTGTCAATTGAGAAAAATATTCGCCATATTTATTTGATAACTCTTGTTCTTTTATAAATAAAGGGATATTCTCTTCTCTAAAAAGTTCAATATCGTTTTTTAAAAGTTTTTTTAAATGAGTATATTTTTCTTTATCAAGCATATCAAAATATTCACTTTCAACTACTTTTTTCTTTATATTAAAAAAATAAGGTTCAGTTTTCGATACTATTTCTGCGTAAAATTTATTAAATTCTTCAGAATATTTTGGTTCATTAGCATTACAAGTCATAGCTATATATTTTTTCCCCATTGTCTCACTTAATATATTTCCTAATTCACTATACTCTTTCATAAACTCTTCTAATTCTAATTCACTATTTATCTTCTTCTCTACTAATCTCTTTAACTCAACTTCTAGTTCTTCCCATTCATCTATTTTAAATTCTTCTGAAAAATATTTTCTTGGTTTCTTTTCTATTTTATTCATATCATTAACTCCTCCTATTTGAAATTTAATCTATTAACATCTCATATATATATTAGATAATATTAGCCGCGGATTGATACGGATAATATTAAAAAACATTTGTAGGGGCAATCCACTGTGATTACCCTTTATATAATTCTCTTCTCTACCATAAAGCAAATTGGTTCAAATCAGATATATCTTCTATAGCTTTATATTCTTTAAGTTTTTCAATTACATTTTTTGAGGCTTTTGTCCTTCTTGTTAAATCTTCAAAAGATAAAAATTTCCCTATTTCTCTTTCTTTTATTATATTCTCCACTACTGCTTCTCCCAATCCATTAATTGCAATAAGCGGTAATCTTAATTTATTATCTTCTATTAAAAATCTTTTTCCACCTGATTTATATACATCAACTGGCAATAGTTCTACACCTCTATAGTGCATTTCTGTTAATATTTCCAATAGTGCTAATTCAGATTTTTCTTTTACATCCAATCTATTTTCTTTTTCTAATTCTGCTCTTCTTTGTTTAACTACAGTTATTCCATTTAACATTGTATCTGAATTTATATCATCTGCTTTTCTACTTAAATATGCTGCATAAAATGCAACTGGATAATGTATTTTAAAATATGCTATTCTCATTGCCATCATTACATAAGCTACTGCATGACCTTTTGGGAACATATATTTTATCTTTTTACAAGATTCAATATACCAATCAGGAACTTTTGTTTCTTTCATTAATTTTGCATATTCAGCCCATTTCTCTGGATCTTTTGACGGTTTACCTTTTCTGACAAATTCCATTATGGCAAATGCAGTTCCTTTCTCTAATCCACTATCAATTAAATAGTTCATAATATCATCCCGTACTGATATTACATTTGTAAGTTTTGCAACTCCTCGTCTTATATATTCTTGTGCATTATTAAGCCATACATCTGTACCATGAGATAATCCAGATATTCTAACTAATTCAGCAAAAGTTGTAGGTCTTGTATCTAAAAGCATTTGTCTTACAAATTTTGTTCCAAATTCAGGGACTCCAAACGTTCCCACTTCTGAACCTATCTCTTCAGGTCTAACTCCTAATGATTCTGTTGAATTAAATATTTTTAACGTTTCTTCATCGGCTATAGGTACTTGATAAATATCTACTCCTGTGTATTCTTGCAATAATTTTATTGTTGTAGGGTCATCGTGACCTAATATATCCAGTTTTACAAGTTGCGAATCCATTACATGATAATCAAAGTGTGTCGTAATTGATTCAGATTTCATATCATTTGCGGGCTTTTGTACTGGAGTAAATTCATATATTGATTTATCATATGGCACTACGATCATTCCACCAGGATGTTGCCCTGTTGTTTTTCTAACATTTACACATCCTTCGGCAAGTCTTTCCATTTCTGCTTTTCTCATAATTTTGCCATTTTCTTCTGTAAATTTTCTTACATATCCAAAAGCATTTTTTTCTGCCAATGTAGATATAGTTCCAGCTTTAAATACATTTTCTTTTCCAAAAAGCTCTTCAGTATATTTATGTACTTTTGATTGATATTCTCCAGAAAAATTCAGATCAATATCTGGAACCTTTTCTCCATGAAATCCCATAAATACTTCAAATGGAATTGAATGTCCCTGTTTTGTTAGTGGCTTCCCACATTTTGGACAAATTTTATCTGGCAAATCCACTCCACTACCTTCATAATCTTTAAATTCTG
Organism: Haliovirga abyssi; assembly: GCF_030295325.1. Taxonomy (GTDB): domain Bacteria; phylum Fusobacteriota; class Fusobacteriia; order Fusobacteriales; family Haliovirgaceae; genus Haliovirga; species Haliovirga abyssi. The sequence goes on from NZ_AP027059.1 coordinate 1,164,367, forward strand.
AATATTTACAATCTGTACACAAATAATGTTGATACAGAGCATTAACTTCTGTTATTTCCATAAAATATGCCACTAACGAAGAACCAACAGATCCTCTTGACCCTACCAAATATCCATCATCAAGAGATTTCTTAACAAGTTTTTGTGCTGTTAAATAAAGCACAGCAAACCCATTATTAATAATTGAATTTAACTCTCTTTCTATTCTTTTTTCTACTATTTCAGGTAAAGGATCTCCATACATTTTTTTTGCATTAGAATATGTCATCTCTTTTACTTGTTCTTCTGCGCCTTCTATTTTAGGAGGATAAAAACCATCTGGTATCGGCTGTACTTCTTCTATCATATCTGATATTAAATTACTATTTTCTACAACTACTTCATAGCTCTTTTCTGCTCCTAGATAATTAAATTCATTTAACATCTCATTTGTCGTTTTAAAATATAATCCTCCATCAGAATCATAGTCTTTAAATCCTTTTCCATAAAGTAAAATTGATCTATAGATATTATCTTCTGGCTCTTTATAATGTACATCTCCTGTAGCAACTACTGGTTTGTTTAATTTTTCTCCTAATTCACAAATATATTTATTCATTTCATTTAATTCTTCTACTGATTTTAATGTCCCATTTTTTATTAAAAACATATTATTAGAATTTGGTTGTATCTCAAAATAATCATAAAATTCAGCTATTTTTTCTAATTCTTCTTGCGGTTTCCCTCTTAAATAACCTTGTATTAATTCTCCAGCTTCACATGCACTGCTTAAAATTAATCCTTCTCTATATTTTTTTAATATAGTTTTAGGTATCCTTGGAGTCCTTTTGAAAAAATCTAAATGCGATTCTGATATCAATTTATATAGATTGATTAATCCTATTTGATTTTTTACCAAAATAATTATATGATTAGTTGAAGCTTGTTTTATATCAGTTTTAAATGTGGAATCTATTTCTGGTAATTTATAAACCCCTTGTCTAATTAACATATTAATAAATTTTTTGAATATTTCAGCTGTTGCCTCTGCATCATCTACTGCTCTATGATGATTTTCTAATGATATTTTAAAATATCTTGATAAAGCTTTTAAATTATGTCTTCCTAAGTCTTTCAACATATTTCTCGACCATTGCAAAGTATCTATTACTGAATTTTCAAATTCTAAACCTAATAGCTTACATTTTTGAGTAATAAATCCCACATCAAAATTAGCGTTATGTGCTACAACAGTGGAATCTCCAACAAATTCTAAAAAATCAGGTATTACTTCTTCATAACTTCTTGCATTAGCTACCATATCTTGAGTTATACCAGTAAGTTCAGTTATCTTTTCAGGTATTGCCATTTTAGGATTGATAAATTGGCTAAATCTATCTACAATTTTACTCCCAACAAGTTTTACAGCTCCAATTTCTATTATTCTATCATTATATGGATCAAATCCAGTAGTTTCCAAATCAAAAACAACATATTCTTCATCTTCTATTGGTATATTTTTTGGAAATTTAACCATTTTTATTTCATCATCTACTAAATATCCTTCTACTCCTAATATAACTTTAAAATCTTTCATTTTTTTTGCAATATTATATGCGAACGGGAATGAATGAACTACTCCATGATCAGTAATTGCAACTGATTTATGTCCCCAATCATATGCTTGTTTTATTAAATCCTTTACCTCTATTACAGAATCCATTGCAGACATTTTTGTATGAGCGTGAAGCTCAACTCTTTTTTTATCTGCATTATCTTTTCTTACCTTTTTTTTAATTGCTAATTTTTCTATTGTATTAGCAAAAACTATATCTTCATTATTGCTAAATTTATCTTGTTGTTTCCTACCTTTTATTTTAACCCAAGTTCCAGACTTTATATCTATAATATTATCTTTCTTAGCGAAAACTTTTATTGTTATTGAGTTTGAATAATTTGTTATATTAAAACTATATAATAATTTTTCTCCATTAGATATTTCTCTTTTTTCAAATTTAAAAACCTCGCCCTCTAATATTACAGGCTGATTTGGAAATATGTCATCAAATTCTTCATAACTCATTGCTGCACCTTTTATTTTTGTTTTCCCAAATAATATATTTTCATCTATATTTTTCTTTTTATCATTACTCTTTGTAGTTGTTGTTTCTATTTTAGGTTTTGAGACTTGAATCTCTTTTTTTTGTTCAGGGATAAATTTTTTATTATCTAATTTTTCAATCTCTTTAGAAAAATCTCCAACTACAAATTCAATTTTCATTTTTATTCCTGTAATATTATAAAATTTTTCTGCAATTTCACTAGAAAAATTTGATTTTTCAATTTGTTCTTTTGCTATATTATGTTTTAACTCTATTTTTATATTATCTTCTTCCACTCTATATCTACATATTCCAAAATAAGCTTTTCCAAGTGCAGTTTTTTCTTTTACCTCTAATATAATTCTATCTAATACTTTTATAATATCTTCATTTGAAAACTCTTCTTGAGACAAATCAATTTGAAAATCAAATTCTATTTTATCTCCAAATTTTTTCGACAATGCCTTTTTGATAATTTCAATTTCATATAAATTATCACAATGTCCCACACTACATTTTAAAATTGCTCTATTTTTAGATTTATGTATTTCAATTTCATCAATTTCTGTATTTTTTATACCTAAATTTGCAAAAGTATCTTTATTTGGCTTTATTCTTACTAACATTTTTAATCATCCTCTTTTTATTTTTCTCCAAGTACTCTATCTAGTATTATTGACACCGCTGACCTAACAGATAAATGATTATATTTACTGTTTCCTCTTATTGGCTCTAAAATATTATCCGACATATCCATAACATCTTCTATAAGTCCCCATCCAGTTCCAAATATAAAGAAATAACTGTTATCATCTTCAAATATATTTTTAGAAAGTTCCTTATAAGATATTGAATTAGGATAAATTTTTGCAGAAGTAGTTATAATTTTTGGCTTTTTCCCAGTTTCAATTTCAATTTTTTTTACAGCATCTTCTATAGAATCTATTATTTCAGTATGTGAAAATGCTTCTTCTCTATCTGTGTTATATGTTTTTCCATCTCCATCTTTCCAATATCCTATAATTCTTTTAGTTAATTCTATTTGTGCATCTACTGGTGTTATTATAAAATATTTTTCTATTTCATAAGTTCTACATGTTCTTGAAATATCATGAATATCAAAATTTGTTACTGATGTTGCTACTATATCATTTCTTCTATTATAAACTGGATAATGTACTAGTCCCAGATATATTTTATCTCTCATTTAATATCTCCTCTATAGTTTTTTTTTCTTCTTTTGATAATTCTCTCTCTTTTATCAATTCTGGTCTTCTTTCCAAGGTTCTCTTTAAAGCTTCTTTCAATCTCCATTTTCTTATTTTTTCATGATTACCTGACAATAATACGGCAGGTACTTTTAGTTCTTTATATTCTGCAGGTCTAGTATAATGAGGATGATCTAATAATCCATTATAAAAAGAATCTTCTTCAAAAGATTTAGAATTATTTAATACATTAGGAATTAATCTTATTATAGCATCTGAGATAACCATTGCTGGCAATTCTCCACCTGTTAAGACGTAATCTCCAATTGATATTTCCATATCTACAAAAGTATCTACAACTCTCTCATCTAATCCTTCATAATGCCCTGCTATAATTGTAATTTCTTTTTCTTTTAAAAGTTTTTTTGCTATACTTTGGTTAAACATTTCCCCTTGTGGAGAAGTTAAAATTACTTTTGAATCTTTCATCTCTGCTAATGCCTCAAACAGTGGCTCAGGTTTTAAAACCATACCTGGTCCACCACCAAACGGATAATCATCTGTAACTTTATGCTTCCCTTTTGCATAATCTCTTATATTAATTATATTAATTTCTACTAAATTATTATTTAAAGCTTTTTTTATAATGCTTTCATTTATCATTCCATCAAACATATTTGGAAATAATGTTAAAATATTTATCTTCAACTATATCCTCATTCCTTCTATTAATTTTACTGTCATAATTCTAGAGTCTAAATCTACTTTTTTAATAAATTCTTTAACATCTGGAATCATTATTTCACCTTTATCCACATTAACAATATAAATATCATGAGCTGCTGTACTCATTATATCATCTACTTTCCCTAATGTTTCTCCTTCAATTGTAATAACTGTCATCCCTTTTACATCTGCTAAAAAATATTCATCAGATTCTAAATCATCTATATATTCTCTCCTAACAAATATATCACATCCTATATAACTAAGTGCATCTGTTTTATTTTTTATCTCTTCCACTTGTAATGTTATTTTTTTTGTATTCATTCTTGAAACTTTTTCTACTGTTACAAGTTTTTTTATACCTTTTCCATTATCCAAAATCAATTTTTTACCTATTAGAATTTCTAAATTATTTAATATTGATGATGCCTTCATCTCACCTTTTAAATGATGAGTTCCTGATATTTTACCTATATTTAATAAACCTTCCAACTTTTTTCCTCCTTGTTTAGTAACTGAAAAATAATCTACGCTTCATCTGGTAGAACATAAATATTTTTCTAAATTTTTGGCTTCTGAAAAATTTTACTTTGAAAAATCGCATATTTCAAAAAAATGGCGTAGCTTATTTTCTGATAAATTTATACTTTAACTAACTGATAAAAAAATAATCTACGCTTCATATTTTTATATGAAAAACATATTTTTTAATAAAGTTTTATGTTATATTTTATCATAGAAATGTAAAGTTTACAACAAAAAGTATTATTCTATATTTAATTATAAAAAGATATTTAAATTTTTAATATATTGTAGTAGCTCTTCTTTACATAACTCCTGATTATCAAGCTGATACATAAAACTTATATTTAATATGTTTTTAAAATTTTCATTTGGTTTATATCCAAGCTTAATTAAATCCTTTCCCATTATTAATGGTTTTATATTTCTAATTTCATTAATATATTCCAAAATTTTATTTTCTTCTTTTTCAGAATCTACAGTTATAAGCAGAAGTAAAATCAGATCTCCACTTAATTTTTTTAAGCTATTATAAATTTTAGATTTTTTCTCTGAACTCTTAAGTTCATCTATTATCTTTTCTCTTTTTATTTTTCCAAACTTATATTTTTCAATAAATTTATTTGGAAAATGAAATTTAAAAAATATATTTGTTAATTCCTCGCTATTTAAATCTTCTAATAAAACTAAGAAATATACAATCCATTGTTTTAAATTTAATTTAGTAATATATTCTTTATATTTTTCTAAATTTTTAAATGCAACTTCTGTTTTTTTAGTTAGTTTTATACTTTTATGAATTGCCTTTAAGACTCCATATTCTTCTAACATATATATAGCTTTTTTAGGATTTTTTTCATTTAATATTAATTCTATTTCATATTTTACTCTTTTCCATGTAAGCCTTTTTAAAAATCCCTCCTCAACTGATAACTTAGCAAATCTTTTAGTTTCAGCATCAAATTCAAAATTATATCTTACAGCAAATCTTATACCTCTAATTATTCTAGTTGGATCTTCTACAAAACTGAAGTTATGTAATATTCTTATTTTCCCATTTTTCAAATCAGAATACCCTTTAAAATAATCGATTAATCTCCCAAATTTATTATAATCAATTTCTATTGCCATTGCATTTATTGTGAAATCCCTTCTATACAAATCTTGCTTAATATTTCCATATTCTACAACTGGTAATGAAGTTGGATATTCATAATATTCCACTCTTGAACTAGCTACATCTATTTTTAATTTTTCATCAACAATAACTACTCCTGTTCTAAATTTTGAATGTAATACAACTTTTTTAGCATTTAATTTTTCTCCTAATTCTTTTGCAAAATTCATTCCATTCCCTTCTACCACTATATCTAAATCAAAATTTTCTATTCCTAATAATAGATCTCTAACAATTCCACCTACAATATATACTTTCTCTTTTCTAACTTCAGAGACTTCTCTTATTTTTAATAATAACTGTAAAACATCCTCTTTCATTCTATTTTTTAGTACTGTTTTTATATTATCTTCAAATTTTTTATTCTTTTTATCAGTTTTTTTTCTAATTTCATATAAATTTCTTAAAATATCACTTCTAGTTACAATTCCAATAAGATTGCTGTTTTCATCCAAAATAGGTAATCTTCCTATTTCATTCTCTATCATAAGTTTTTTCATTTTTTCTAATGGAGTATTTTGGGTTATTGTAATTAGCTCTCCACTCATATAAGCTTTTACAGGAGCATTAGAAAACCCATGAGAAATAGCTTTATCAATATCTTTTCTTGAAATCATTCCAACTAAATTTTCATTTTCCATAATAGGTATTCCACTATATCCAAATCTTAGCATAATTTTATAAACTTCTTTTATTTTTACATCTGAAAAAACAGTCTTTACTGGATATTGCATTATATCTCTAGCTAATTTTTCTATTTTCACATTTTTTAGTATAACTTTTTTTAATTTTTTATAAATCTCTTCAAAATTTTCTTGCTTTATTACGGCAGAGCCTGCATTCGAATGACCGCCTCCATTAAATTCAGATAAAATATCATCTACTCTAATATTTAATGAACTACTTCTACCAATTATATAACTATTTTTATCATTTCCAATTAAAATAAAAACTCCATTTGTTCCTTCAATATCTTTTATTTTATTTGCAACAACATCTAACCCATCAACAAAACTATCGTTATTGTATTTTCCTACAAATATAGAATCCACAGAAAACTCTATTATTTCTCCTGCTTCTATTAATTTTAAAAATAGCTCTACTTGATCTTTTTTTAATGCTTTCGATATATATTGATTAACTATTTCTAAATTAGCATTATTTTCCAAAAGATATGCTGCCATTTTTATATCTTCAGGAGTAGTTGAACTGTATGATAAAGAACCTGTATCTTCATATATTCCCATCATTAAAATAGTAGCTTCATATTCTGTAAAATTAAGCTCTTTTATTTTTTCTAAAGCTATTCTTAGTAAAAAAGTAGTATTTGCACCAGTTTCAGATAAAAATTTATTTTGTGTGATTATGCTATGCTCATCTTGATTATGATGGTCATATATTATAATTTCAACATTTTCTTTATTTAATATCTTTTTAAATTTTCCTATTCTATTTTTGCCTGAAGTATCAACTATTATCATTTTTTTTACTTTATCTATATTTATTTCTTTAGCTTTATAAATATTTAGATAATCTTGATATAATCCTACTAATGTATGTACATTTTCATTTACATTCCCAGCGAAGACAAGACTTGCATTTGGATATAACTTTTTAGCAACAATCATTGATGCTAGTCCATCTAAATCTAAATGACTATGACTAATTATAATATCTATTTTAATCACCTTCTTTAATTTTATTTTCCTGAATAAATTTATATTTTATTAATAAACAAAATAAGATAAGCTATACAAAATTATTTCCGTATAGCTTATCTTTATAAATCCTCTATTAACTATTCTACTTCTTTTTCCTTATTAAATCAAGTTTTTCTAATTTAGCATCCGTTTTAATTCTTGCAATTGTATTAGGATGGACTACATCTGTATATTCTTCTGTCTTTTCATTAAAAAATTTTGGCATTTTACTTTTTAATATAGTTCCATCAGATTTTACAATTTCAACCTCTTCATTTTCAAATAATCTATTTCTTATTTGAATTTTATATTCATTATCGCTAATTTTCTCAATAACTTTTGCAACTAATTGATGTGTTTGACTATATGATGAATTCGTGTCATAATTTTGAGAGCTCTCATCTGTTTTACCTAAATAAAATCCTGATGTAAAACTTCTATTACTTGTTGTTTTTAATTCATCTAGCCACTCTTTTTTAAATTCATATTTACCATCACTATAAGAATCAATAGCTTTTCTATAAACTTGAGTAGCTAATGCAGCATAATAAATTCCTTTCATTCTTCCTTCTATTTTTAAGCTATCTACTCCTGTATCCATAATTTTATCAATAAATTCTATGGTACACAAATCTTTTGAATTAAATATATAAGTTCCTCTCTCATCTTCAAATACTGGAAAATATTCCCCAGGTCTTTTTTCCTCTACCAAATTATATTTCCATCTACAAGGATGAGCACAAGCTCCTCTATTAGCATCTCTTCCTGTAAGATAATTACTAAGCAGACATCTTCCTGAAATTGACATACACATAGCTCCATGTACAAAAACTTCTAATTCTACATCATTTACTTTATCTCTTATCTTTTTTATCTCATCTAATGCTAATTCTCTTGCTAAGATAACTCTTTTTGCTCCCATATCTTTCCATACTTTTACACTTCTCCAATTTGTATTGCTTGCTTGTGTACTTACATTTATATTTAAATTACTATTTTCTCTAACAAGAGCAAAAGTACCTAAATCAGCTACAATAACTCCGTCAACTCCAATTTTCTCTAAATATTTTACATATTCTGGCATGAAATTTAACTCTTCATTATGAGGAATTATATTTAGAGTTACATATACTTTTTTCCCTAAATTATGGGCATAAACAACAGCTTTTTCTAAATCACTATTAGAAAAGTTATCAGCTAATGCTCTCAAATTAAATAGTTCTCCTCCTAAATAAGCTGCATCAGCTCCATAATGTAATACAATTTCTAATTTTTCTAAATTTCCTGCTGGTGATAGTAGTTCTATTTTTTTTGTCATATTTTTTTCTCCTCTCAACTTTTATCTATATAAAATGTGGCTTATTTTTTTATTGAATTATTCTTTAATATGCATAATATAAAAAATATTAAAAAACCTATTTTTAAGCCATTCTAAAACTTAAAAATGGCAGATTAAATCTGCCATTCAAGTTGTTTATGCATCCAATCTTTCTTCTTTAAATCTTAAAATATTATTTAATCCAGAATAAACTTTATGGTTTCCATTTTCTAAAACTACCAATGTAGGTACTGCTCTTATCCCAAATTTTTGAGTAAGTTCCATATTATCATTAGCATCTAAATGTTCTATATTATTAATATCTTTTAACTCATCTTTTGCTTTTGGACAATTTGGACAAGTTTTAGTTGTAAATAACATTATTTTTTCTTTATTTTTTTCTTTATTTTCAATAATATTATCTTCCTTTTCTTTCATATTATCCATAGAAAAATTCACACCATATTCTTTTCTATCTTTAAATTCTTGTTGTTTCCCATCATTCCAATTTTGTACTGGTCTATAGTATCCAGTTATTCTAGAATATACCTCTGTTGCTTCTCCACATTCAGGGCATTTATAAACTTCCCCTAAAATATATCCATGTGTTTTACAAATTGAATATGTAGGTGAAATAGTATAATATGGTAATCTGTAATTATATGCTATTTTTTTTACTAATTCTTTTGTTGTTTCCCAATCATTTATTCTTTCTCCTAAAAATGTATGAAAAACTGTTCCACCAGTAAATTTATTTTGTAAATTTTCTTGTATATCTAAAGCATCAAATACATCTTCTGTAAATCCTACTGGCAGATGACAAGAATTTGTATAATATGGAGTTTCATCTTTATCTCCAGCAGTTATAATATTTTCAAATCTTTCTTTATCCATTTTTGCTAATCTAAAAGTTGTACTTTCTGCTGGTGATGCTTCTAAATTATATAAATTTCCTGTTTCTTCTTGAAAATCTGCTAATCTATTTCTCATATAATCCAAAACTTCTCCAGAAAAATCTTGTGCTTCTTTTTCGATTAATGTTTTTCCAATCCAGCTAGCATTTAGACACATCTCATTCATTCCAACTAAACCTATAGTTGAGAAATGATTATTAAAATGTTTTAAATATTTTCTAGTATATGGATATAACCCCTCTTCGTTTAATTGTTCTACTACTTTTCTTTTTATTTCTAAGCTTCTTTTTGCTGTAACCATTAATTTATTTAACTTATCATAAAATTCTTCTTTATTATTACTTGAATATGCTATTTTAGGTAAGTTTATTGTAACAACGCCAATACTTCCTGTAAATTCATCAGACCCAAAAAGACCTCCACCTCTATGTCTTAATTCTCTTTTGTCTAATTGTAATCTACAACACATTGATCTTACATCGCTAGGATCAAGGTCTGAATTAATAAAGTTTTGGAAATATGGAGTACCATATTTAGCTGTCATTTCAAATAAAAGTTTAGCATTTTCATTATCCCATATAAAATCTTTAGTTACATTATAAGTAGGTATTGGATATTGGAACCCTCTTCCTGCTGCATCTCCTTCTAACATAATTTCTATAAACGCTTTGTTCATCATATCCATCTCTTTTTGACAATCGCCATATGTAAAATCCATTTCTTTTCCAGAAACAATAGCGGGTTTATCTTTTAAATCTCCTGGAACTACCCAATCTAACGTAATATTAGAAAATGGACTTTGAGTCCCCCATCTACTTGGTGTATTTACTCCAAATACAAATGATTGAATTGCTTGCTTAGTTTGTTTATATGTCAAATTATCCACTTTTATAAATGGAGCTAAATAAGTATCAAAGCTACTAAAAGCTTGTGCTCCAGCCCATTCATTTTGTAAAATACCTAAAAAATTAACCATTTGATTAACTAAAGTATTCAGATGTCTAGCAGGTGCAGATGTTATTTTTCCATTTATTCCACCTAATCCTTCTTCTATAAGCTGTCTTAGAGACCAACCAGCACAATATCCTGTAAGCATTGATAAATCATGAATATGAAAATCTCCGCTTTTATGAGCATTTGCAACTTCTTCATCATAAATTTCATTTAGCCAATAGTTAGCTGTTACTGCTCCAGAATTATGTAAAATTAATCCTCCAACAGAATAAGTTACAGTAGAATTTTCTTTTACTCTCCAATCTTCTACTTTTAAATAATTATTAACTACATTTTTAAAATCTAAATATGTAGATTTCATATTTCTTATTTTTTCTCTTTGTTTTCTATATAGTATATATGATTTAGCAATTTCTACATAACCAGTTTCTTCCAATACTTTTTCTACGCTATCTTGTATATCTTCTACAGTAATATTATCATCTTTTATTTTCGATTGAAAATCTGATGTTATTCTTAATGCAATTAAATCTAAAATTTGATCATCAGAAAACTTTTTACTTGCTTCAAAAGCTTTTGCCACAGCAACTTTTATTTTACTAATATCAAACTTTACCTTTTCTCCATCTCTTTTTACAACAAACATAATATCTCCTCCTTATATATCATGAGAATTTTAAGAAGAATTTCCTCTAAACTAATCATCTCATATAATAAAATTATATCATTTAAAATATATTTTGTCAACAAAAAAACACTACATATAGTATGAATTTTTAATTCAGGCACTATATGTAGTGTTTGATGTAATTATCTGCATTTGCATTTGCAATGCTATTTTTAAAAACTTCTTAATAACACAAATATTAAAAAAGTAACTCCTCCACCAACAATTGCACCAACAATAACCTCTTTAAAACTATGAACTCCTGATTTTATTCTTGTTTGACTCACCAATAATGCCATTAATAATCCCAATAATATTATAATTATTTTATCTGATAAAAATATTATAGATACCCATATAGAAAAAGCTACCGCACTATGCCCACTTGGCATACCTCCTGTAAATGGTTTTCCTTTTCTAAAATAAGCTTTTAAACCTATTACTATTACAACTATAAGTATAATAGAAAAAACAGCAGTATGCACTTTAGACACTTTTAGTCTATATAATATAGAATTAGAAAAACTCTCAAAATGATTATATAATACCAAATATCCTATTATTATAGAATTTATAGCAGCTACAAATACAGCTCCTGCTGCAGTATCTTTCGCTACTTTTGCTAATTCATGAAATTCTTTAACATAAATATCTACTACTGCTTCCACAGCTGTATTTATCAATTCCGTTATCCAAACAAAAGATATTGCTATTGAGATCAATCCTATCTCTAATTTCGTTAAATCCAAAAACAAAGAAAACATCAATACTAATATTGTTATATATAAATGAAATCTCATATGAGACTCTGTTCTAATAGCTTCTATTATACCTTCTACTGCACAATTAAAGCTTTCAACAATTTTTCTAGAGCTCAACTTTTACCTCCTATATCCAAATTTATTTAAATAATATTCTTCTTTTTCTCTCATTTCCTTTTTTTCATCTTCGTTAATATGATCATACCCTAATAGATGTAAAACTCCGTGAGTTATCACATAGTATAGTTCTCTTTCAAATCCATGTCCATATTTTTTACTATTATCATCTACAACTTCTAAACATATTACAATATCCCCTAATACATTATAAAAGCCTGCATTTTCTGTTTCAGAATATGCAAATGATATTACATCTGTTGCCATATCTTTATCTCTATATTCTTTATTAATTTTTTGAATGTTTTCAATATCTGTAAACATTAATGATAAATAGATATCTTTTATTGAGTCTTCTATTTCCGAATCTAATATTTCAGAAATATATTTTTCTATTTTTTCCATTTCATTACTTAAATCATATTTTTCAACTTCATTTGTTATATCTATAACATATTCCATTTTAAATTCCTCCACTTTATTGTTCTTTATTATTATTTCCCTTTAATTTTGATATATCTGGATATTTTATTCTTGAATGATATATCCCCTGTATCACTTCTGAAAAAGTATTCATTACAATTTCTATATCCTTAAATGTTAATTCTGCTTCTGAAAGTTGCCCTGCAGAAATTTTTCCAGAAACTACTTTATGAATCATCTCTTCTACTGCTATGTGAGTTTTATTATCTATACTTCTCACTGCTGCCTCAACTGAATCAGCTAACATTATAATAGCAGACTCTTTTGTTCTTGGCTTTGGACCTTCATACCTAAAGTCACTTTCATTTACATCAGGATTTTCTTTTTTAGCTTTATTATAAAAATATGCAAGTAATGTTGTCCCTTGATGTTCCTTCATAACATCTCTTATCTCTTTTGGAATTTTATACGCTCTAGCCATTTCATCTCCATCTTTTGTATGGGCTGTTACTACAAGGCTACTTAAATATGGGTTCATATTTTCGTGTGGATTAATTCCATTTTTTTGATTTTCTACAAAAAAATTAGCCCTTTTCATTTTACCTATATCATGATAATATGATGCAACTCTTGCAAATGTAGAATTAGCTCCTATAGCCTCTGCTGCATTTTCAGCTAAAGTAGCAACTTGTATACTATGATTAAAAGTTCCACTTGCTTTTATAGATAATTGTTTTAATAATGGATGAGAAAAATCTCCTAATTCTAAAAGTTTTATGTCTGTTAAAATATTAAAACTATTTTCAAAATATGGAAGTAATGCTATAGTAATCATCCCTGAAAAAACACCTGAAATAAAAACTTCAGTTACCCCATAAGCTGTATTCAAAATTTCTTTATTAAAAAAAATATTAAATGCTAAAAGCAATACTATCTTTACAATTCCTATTACAAACCCTGTATTTACAATATCTGTTCTATTTTTTATTTTTTTCGAAAAATATATCCCTAATAACATATCTACTAAAAATAACATTAAGATTATATAATTAAACCCTATATGTATAAAAATCATTGATAGAAATAAACTATTTACAATTAAAGAATATTTCTCATTAACTATCATTCCTAATAAAAGTACACTTGCCGCAAATGGATATATATATATATATTCTAAATTTGTAATCTGTAATAAAGAGATCATTCCAATGATTTCTATTACTGTTAAATAATAATAATTTTTCTTTTTTATCTCTTTCAACATATATTTTTTTATTATTATAAAAAATAAGCTTCCAAAGATTAAAATATATAAAAAAATTGCAACTGTTTTTTTAAAATTCCAATAACTATTTTTATAAAATACTTTATTTAATAATTCAAACTTTTTATTATTAATAACTTCGCCTTTTTTTACAATAACATCTCCAGAAAAAATTTGTACATAATTTGTTTTTAAATTTGCTATTTTCTTTTTCAAAATTGATTCTGTAGCAGTTTCATCATAAAATTCATTTGGTTCTATAAAATCAATAACTATATCCTCTTCCAAAGAAGATAATTTCATCTTCGACATCTCTTTTAATACTTTATTTAAATAATCTGGTTCATCTTTAATTCCTTTTTCAAATAATTTTTTTAATGTTATTTCTATATTATTTTTAATACTTTTTTTTTCTTCTTGAGTTTTCCCTATTATTTTTTTTAATTCATCTTTTCCTATTAAAATTTCTTTTGGAGCAGACTCTTTATTAGCTAAATTAAAATAATCATTTAATCCATTTAAAACTTTTATTTCTACATTATTATCTCTTGTATATATTTTTTTAATACTTTTTTTAATATTTTCAATATTAAAATTTCTTTGTTCAACATCTATATATTTTAATGTAATTGGAGATATTATGTTTTTGGTAGCAACCTCTCCTAATCTATAATTTTTAAACTGAAAGCTTACATTCCCTATCAATATCCAAGATATAAATATTAATAAAAAAAATATTATTCTAAAATTTACATTTGCCTCTTTTATAATATTTTTTTTATTTTTTTTATTTTCTATTTTAATAGTTATTTTTTTATTAAAAATCTTAAAAGATTTCATATTTTTTCCCCCATTTTTTCATATGCACCAATTATTTCCTTTACCACTTTATTTCTGACTACATCTTTTTTTTCAAATTCCATTATACCAATTTTAGAAATATTCCTCAATATTCTTATAGCCTGTATTAATCCTGAGTCAGACTTCTTTTCCAAATCTATTTGGGTAATATCTCCTGTAATTATTGCTTTTGAATTAAATCCAAATCTAGTTAAAAACATTTTCATTTGAGTTTTAGTTGTATTTTGGGCTTCATCTAATATTATAAATGAATTGTTTAAAGTTCTTCCTCTCATATATGCTAAAGGTGCTATTTCTATTATTTCTTTTTCTATATACTTATAAGTTTTTTCTGCTCCAACCATTTCATATAATGCATCATATAAGGGTCTTAAATATGGATCTATCTTTTCTTTTAAGTCTCCTGGTAAAAAGCCTAAGCTTTCTCCAGCTTCTACTGCAGGTCTTGTTAAAATTATTTTTTCAACTTTTTTTTCAATTAAATTTTTTATTGCCATTGCTACAGCTAAATATGTCTTACCTGTTCCAGCTGGTCCAACACCAAAAATTATATCATTTTTAGAAATCATATCTAAGTAAATAGTTTGATTTCTAGTTTTAGGTCTTAATCTCTTTCCTCTAAATGCTAATATTCTATCTTTTTTTAATAAGTAATCATAACTAAATTCTCTATTTTCTATTAAATTTAAAATTCCATCAAGAATTTCTGTTTCTGATAATAAAATATCTTTATCATATAACTCTTGTAATGTTAAAATATATTTATATATAATATCTTTATTTTTTCCTTCTATCAAAAGCCTATTTTCATAAACTTTTAATATTGTTTCAAAATTAGAATGAATTTCATTTAATATGTTATCGTTTATTCCAAAAAAATATTGCAAAAAAGAATGCTTTTTTATAATAATCTCCAAAATTCCTCCTTAGAAACATTAAAGAATAAATTTCTTTAAATTCAATTAAAAGTTCTAAAACTATTACAATTGTAAACGTAGCTTTTCATATAAATTTTATATTTTTATTTTATAGGAAAGTATAAAATTTATTCAGAAAATAAGCCACGCCGTTTTTTTATGCGATTTTTCAAAACAAAATAACAAAATTATTTTTAGCCTCTCTTAATAATTAAAAGTCCGATACTAATGTATCGGACTATTAAATACTACTTTAAATAGCTTTGAACAATTTTATTTATTAATTTTCCATCAGCTTTACCTTTTAATTCTACCATAATCAGTTTCATAGCTTTTCCCATATCCTTTTTTTCAGATATTTCATTTTTTACCATGATACTTTTTATAATTTTTTCTACTTCTTCTTCCGAAAGTTGCTCTGGTAAATAATCAGATAAAATATCCAATCCAATTTTTTCTTCTTCTACCAAATCATCTCTACCGCCGGATTTATAACTCTCAATAGAGTCTTTTATTTGCTTTACAGACTTAGTAACTACACTAATAAATACCTCATCAGAAATTTCTTTCTTTTCATTTATCATAATGTCTTTTAATTTAGATTTTAACATCCTCAATGTCATAAGCCTGTTTTTTTCTTTACTTCTCATTGCGGTTTTTATATCTTCACTTAATTGCTCCCACAACATTTTTCACACACCTACTTTTGGTTTTTAAGTTTCTTTTTTCTTTCGCTTGGTTTCTCATAAAATTCATGTTTTTTTATATCTCTCAATATTCCTTCATCTTGCACAGCTCTTCTGAAACGCTTAAGTGCGCTATCTATGCTTTCATTGTTTCTAACTTTAATTCCAGTCGACACACGTTTTCCTCCTCTCCATTACTAAAATAACAGATAAATTATACAATATATCTTTAATTCTGTCAATACCAATATTAAACTTCTTTTATTTCTTTTTTATTACTTTCTATTTCGGATTTATCCTCTTTTTTCAAAGTCTTAAACATTTGTAATACATTATTCATCTCTGTTGACATCTCTCCTAGTTTTTTTGATACATCTAATACTCCCTCTGCCATTTTAACTTCAATTGTTGTGTTATTGGATACTTTTTCTATCTCTTCTTCACTTGATTGTACTATATTACTTATATCATTTATAACTGCTGCCATCTCTTCTGTTGAAGCTGACTGTTCTTCTGACGCTTTTGTTATATCTTTTATATTATTATTTATATTCTTTACTGCTTCTATTATTGAAATTAATTCTTCTCCTATATTTTTAACTATTTCATCTCCAGCTTCAACTTTTTTAGTTCCAGCTTCCATTTTATATAATACTTCTTTATTTTTTACTGTTAAACCACTTATAATTTCTTCTATATTATCTGTAGCTTTTTTACTCTCTTCTGCAAGTTTTTTTACTTCATCCGCTACCACTGCAAATCCTTTTCCTGCCTCTCCTGCTCTAGCAGCTTCTATCGCTGCATTTAATGCTAATAAATTAGTTTGATCAGATATTGTTCTTATTATTGTTACAAAATCATTTATATTTTCTGTTTGATTGCTTAATTCTATTGTAGCTTTTGAAGCTTCTTCTACACTTGAAGCTATCTCTTCCATTGTTCCTACTAAAATTTGTATATCTTCTTGTCCTTTTTCAGCTTTTATATTTGTTTCTTCTGCTTTTTCATTTATATCATGTGCTAAATCTGCTACTGATACTGATGTCCTTGCTACTTCTTCTATCCCACTTGAGGCTTCAACTATTGCACTTGAATTTGATTCTGTTCCTTTAGCTACCTCATTGATACTTTTTGCTATTTCTGTTACGCTTTCCATTGATTTTTCTGCCATATTTTTTCCATCTGATGATAATTTACTTAATTCTACTGCTTTAATTTTTATATTTTCTATTACTTCAGATTGATTGTCTAAAATATCATTAAATCTATTTGCCATTTTTCCTATTTCATCTTTTTGTTCTATTTTTATTCTTTGACTATAATCTCCTTGTGACATTTTTTCTGAAATATTTACTATTTGAGATATTCCAACTAATAATTTTTTTACAAAAATAGTTACACCAATCGCCACTATAAATAAAATCAAAATAATCATAATAAACGTAAAATATTTCACTCCTGTAAATGCACTTTTTAATTCATCTCTATAAACAGAACCCCCTATTGTCCAATTTAAACCAGGAATTTTTTCATATGCCACCTTTTTTGCTCTTCCTTTCCAAACATAATCAACTATCCCACTATCATTATTTACCATCTCTTTTGCAAAATCATATTTTATTAAACTTGTTCCTATCAATTTTTTATCAGGATGCATAATAACAGTACCATCTTTATACATAACATAATAATAACCAGTTTTTCCTATTTTTAATTTGTTTATTGAAGTTGAAATTTTACTTAAGTTTAGGTCAATTCCAACTACTCCTAATTTTCTTCCCATTTTATAGACTGCTTTTGATACTGTAATCATTGTCTCATTTGTAGTTGCATCATTATATGGCTCTGATATATACACTTCGCTCCCTGCAGCTCCTTTATACCATGGCCTTTGTCTTGGATCATATCCCGCTGGCATATCATGAATTGGACTTTGTATAAATTTTCCACTCTCTTGTACTCCAAAATAAACATTTACATAACTCTCTTTTGCAACTTTGAAACTATCTAAAATTCCTTGTGCTCCATCTATTCCATTTTCTTCAAATGATTTAGAGATTATTTGAACATCTCCTGCAGAACTATTCATTAACTGCGTAAGCTTATCTTTTGTCTGCAATAATAAACTTTTTACATTTTCTACTTGTAATGATTCTAATTTTTGTACTCCAATATTATAACTAACCGCACCTATTAAAATTAATGGTACAATTGCTGTAAAAAAACTAAACAGATACATCTTATTTCTTATCTTCATAATATCCCATCTCCTCTTTTATTATTTTTTCTCTTGATTTAATTATCAATCTTCCCTTTGGCAATGATTTTAAAAATTGTTTTCCATAATTTTTTGTTAAAATTCTATTGTCTAATAAAGTAATAATTCCCTTATCTGTTTTACTTCTTATTAATCTGCCAACACCTTGTTTTAATTTTATAACTGCTTCTGGTATTTGATACTCAAAAAATGGGCTTTTCCCTTCTGATTTTAATTTTTCTATTATAGCTTCTACTATTGGTTCTGATGGTACTTTAAATGGTAGCTTAATTATAATAACAGAATTTAATCTATCTCCCTTTACATCAACTCCTTCCCAAAAACTATCTGTTCCAAAGAGCACACTATTATTTCCCATTTTAAACATCTCAATTAGGCTATGTCTTGGATATTGTCCTTGAATAAGTAAATTAAACCCTTTTTGTGACAGCTCATCTCTTATAGCATAATATAGCATATTTAATGCTGAATAAGATGTAAATAGTAAAAATGTATTCCCTTTTCTAACTTCTATTAATTTTTTTATAAAATCTGAACTATCTACTAAAAATTCTTTGTCTGTTGGTTCTTTCAAATCACTAGGAATAATAATTTCCATTTGATTTTTATAGTCAAATGGAGAATCAATTACCTCTTCAATAACATCTTCTTCTAATCCTATTGAATTTTTAAAATAATCAAATTTATTATTTACAGCTAACGTAGCTGATGTAAAAATAATATTATCCAAATTTTGATATAGGCTTTCTTCTAAATCTTTTCCAACGTCCAAAGGTGTTGCAGATAATTTCACATTTGTTTGTTTAGCATTTATATATATCCAATATACAAATTCATTTTTTTCTATCTCCATAATAAAATCTAAATTTTTCATAATAGAGTGCAATCTTTCTATATATCTATTAAAATCTAAAATCACCCCATTTTTGTCTTCTGGATCTTCATCTTTTATAATCCCTTGAATTTTTATTATATCTTTTTTATAATTTATATATACTTTTTTTAATTCTGCAAACCTTTTCACAATCTCTTTTTCCCAATTTTTAATATTCTTTAAATCAGATTTTTTTAATCTTTTTTTTATCTCTTTTTTCATACCTAATTTTGCAAAACTGTTTGTTATAGAGTTAAAAAAATCTGCAAATTTATCTGAAAAATCTTTATGATTTAATATTATATTATTATGTACGATATTATCTATTACTGTAAAACCTTCTTTTGATATCTCTTTTTTTAAAAAATCAACTAATTTTAACAAATATCCACCATTTTGATTTTTATATTTTTTATTACTATATATAGCATTTAATATTTTAGATGTCATATATTTAGAAACTTCTATACTAAAATAATCTCTTGCCACTTTCTCTATGTTATGAGCTTCGTCAAAAACAACTAAATCATAACTTGGTAAAATAGAATAATTATTAAAAAAATAACTTTCTTTCCTAATAGATAAATCTGCAAAATACATATGATGATTTGTAACTAACACATCTGCTGAAAATATTTTTTTTCTTGCTTTAAAGAAAAAGCACCTGTCATAATATTTACATTTACTTCCTAAACATAAATCTGCTTCACAACTTACCATTTCCCATGCTAAAAATCCAGGCTCTATAACTAACTCCTGTTTATCCCCTGTTACAGTTAATCCATACCAATTTAATATTTCCATCAAATCTTTTTTATTTCTATCATCTAAAACTTCTTTATCTTCATTTGTGATATTTCCTATTTTTCTTCTACAGATATAATTTCTTCTTCCTTTAACCAAAACTTCTTTAAAGTCATATCCCATTGTTTTTTTTATAAGAGGAATATCTTTACTTAATAGTTGTTCTTGAAGATTAATTGTATTAGTAGATACAATTATTTTTTTATTATTTTTAACAGCCCATTCAATAGATGGAATTAAATAAGCAAGTGTTTTTCCAGTTCCAGTTCCAGCTTCTACTACAACTTTTTTATTTTCATTTATCCCTTTAGAAACAGTATTTGCCATTTCTATCTGTTCTTTTCTATGTTCATAATTTGAAAATCTATTTGATAACAATCCATCTTCTACAAAGTATCTTTCTACATCTATAGAAACTATTTTTTCAATTGAAGGCTCTACAATAACATATATATCATTAACTTCATTATTCACAATATAGCTACCGCCACCATAGCTGCCATAAATAGACGATAATTTTATATCATTATCAGAAGGCACTAATTTTCCTGATGGGTGATTATGGATTATAACTCCATTTTTTTTGATTCTATTTAAAATTGCAGGGACAGAATATTCATTGCCTCTAGCTATAACTTTGACTTCGGGTACTAGATTATTCTCATCTAAAATTCCAAAAAAAAATACCTCATTACCGTTAGCAAAAGATATTTCATTATATATTTTTTCTATTGCATCTTCTTCTATTTTTTCTTCTATATTCATTAAGTGTTCCTCCTGCTTTATATATTACCATATTTTTTTTTATTTCGCAAATTAATTTTAAACGTGGTTTAAGTTTAATTTTCCAATGCTTGTAGCGATATGATAACTTAAAATAACAGCAGTAATAATTATAAATAATCCTGTTATTTTACCTGCTAAAAAATTTCATCTTAAAAAATTAGATACTAAAAAAATGGTACTATTTTTCTTCTAAACAAATTTATACTTTATTATTAAATTAAAAAACACTTGATTTTTATAAGAAAAGATGATATTATTATTAGGATGAAATTTTAATAATAAGGAGGTGCAATCTTTTGGCACATTCAGTATCAGCAAAAAAAAGAATTAGAGTAGCTGAAAGAAATCGTTTAAGAAATCAAAGCGTTAAAAGTAGAGTTAAAACTACTCTTAAACAATTCGAAACTGCGATTGAAAACAATGATATCGATACAGCAAAAGTAAACTTGAGTGCTGTTTATAAAGAGCTTGATAAAGCTGCTCAAAAAGGTATTTTACATAAAAATACTGTTGCAAGAAAAAAATCAAGATTAACTGCAGAACTAAATAAATTAGTTTAAGCGTAAAAAAGAGGCTTTTAATTGCCTCTTTTTTTATTTGTTAGGAAAATATAAATTTATTCAGAAAAGAAGCTACGCTATTTTTTTTAGTATACAATTTTTCAAGGCAAAATTTTTCAGAAACCAAAAATTTAGAAAAACATTTATACTCTACGAGATGAAGTATACTGTACCCTATAAGATGGACATTTAAAAAAAAGTTGCATCAGATATGGTATTTTTATATAATATCTATAATGTTAATTTAATAGATTGGAGGATTTCATGAGCAACAAAATATTCACAAAAAAAGAGATTGAAATTTTATCAAAAAATAAATATGTCAAAACTATAAGTTCTAAGGCAATCACATATACATCAGAATTCAGAAGAATTTTTATTGCAGAAAGTCAAGATAAAATTTTACCTAGAGCAATATTTGAAAAATATGGATTTGACGTACAAGTATTAGGGATGAAAAGGATTCGATCAGCAGCAGCAAGATGGAGACGTGCCTATAAAGAGCAAGGAGTATTAGGGTTAGATGATAGAAGAAAAGAGAACTCTGGACGACCTTTAGAAAGAGAGCTATCTTTAGAAGAGAAATATGAAAGGCTTCAAGTAAAAAATGATTATCTTCAAGCGGAGATTGATTTGCTAAAAAAGCTAGACGTGCGAGAAAGAGAGGTGAACGGTAAATTAATTGAATTATCGCCATCAGAAAAGTTTGTTATAATCAAAGATGTAATAGAAACAAGTGGTGTAAAAAATATTATAAAATATTTATGTGAAGTTGCAGAAATTTCTAGAACAAGTTATTATAACTATTTGTCTGAAACTTCCAAAACAAATAAAAGCAATCAAGAATTAGAAGATGAAAAAGCAAGAGATTTAATCATAAAAGCATATGAATTCAAAGGTAGGCAAAAGGGAGCTAGACAGATAAAAATGACTTTAGAAAATGAATTTGCTACAATTTTTAATCTGAAAAAAATCAGAAGAATTATGAAAAAATATAGTATTGTATGTACGATTAGAAAGGCAAATCCTTATAAGAGAATAGCAAAGGCTACAAAAGAGCATACAACTATTCCAAATAAATTGAATAGGGAATTTAAACAAGAAATACCAGGGAAAATATTATTAACAGATATAACATACCTATCATATGGTAATGGTCAACGTGCGTATTTATCAACTATTAAGGATAGTTCAACAGGAGAAATACCTGCATATGTATTATCTAAAAATATTAAGTTAGAAATTGCAACAGAAACAATAAGAACTCTTATGGAAAACAAAAGCTTTAAAATTCATAAGGATGCATTAATACATTCTGATCAAGGAGTCCATTATACAAGCCCAACATTTCAAAAATTAGTTAAAAATAGTGGCTTAGATCAGTCAATGTCAAGAAGAGGTAATTGCTGGGACAATGCTCCTCAAGAATCATTTTTTGGCCACTTTAAAGATGAAGCAAATATTAAAGAATGTAATACATTTGAAGAATTAATTAATGAGATTGATGATTATATGGATTATTATAATAATTATAGATGTCAGTGGGGATTAAAAAAGATGACTCCTATAAAATATAGAAATCATCTTTTAGAAAATAAATCAGCTTAACTACTTTTTTTTTAAATGTACTTGACAAAGGGTACAGATTAAAGCGTAGCTTCTTTTTTTATTTGCCTATATTAAATTCTATTATAAAATTTTTAATTTCTATATCTGCTGGCGATTGTCCTGACTTTATTTTGTAATCTATAGTCAATAACTTCTCTAATTCAATTTTTAAATTTTTTTCATTTATTATTTTTAAAATTTTTAATCTATTAAATATTACATATGGATGCATCTTTCCAAAATATCCTTTTATATTTAAATAAGCTTTATCTCTAAAACTTGGATATCCACCTCTTACATCAATTTTTCTTTCATTTTCTAAAATTTTTAATTTCAATATTAATTTTAATTCTCTAACTATCATTTCAAAAAACATTATATAACTATTTGGATTCATATTTAAATAGTCCAATAAAACTCTTTTTTTCCCATTTATTAATTTATCAATTGATTCAAATATAGTATATTCTTCTCTTAAAGATACAATATTTTTTATTTTATCTATTTCAAATTCTTCACCATTTAGAAATAACTTTATTTTTTCTACTTCATTCTTTATTGTGTTATAATTATCTCCTATCATTTGCATTAATTCATGTGCTTCTCTGCTATCTATAGACAAATTATCTTTTATATATGATATAGCTTTTTCACCTTTTTTATATTCGTATGATTCTATAACTTTCCCTATCTCTTTTGCTATTTTAAGTGCTGTTTTTGAGAATTTTTTCTTTTCGTCAAAATAATCTACTATAACTTCATTATTATCATAAGAATATTTTTTTAAAATTTTAAAAAAGCTATCACTTCTTTTTACTAATTCGGCTCTTTTTAAAATAATAAATTTTTTCCCTCCAAAAATTGAATTAGAAGATACTGATTGTAAAAATTTCTCTTCCTCTTTTTGGCTTAAATCAAAATATTCTTCTGTTATTCCACTATTTTTTTCTTTAATTTTTTTCACAAGATTACTATACTCAAACTCTCTGCTTTTATCTCCTACTACTAAATACAACATTATACAAACACCTCATCCCAAACATATTTAGGTTCCATTCCTAAATATATATCAAAATTTCCATATTCTCTTATTTTATTTACAATTAATCTATACATTTTTATTCTTAAAGGCTTAAAATATCTTTCTTTTCCATCTATTCCAACTATAATTTCATTAAAGAACAGATCTGTTTTTACTTCTTTTAAAACTTTTTTCTTTAATCCTTTTTTATATCTCAATCCACCTATTCCTATATTTATTATTTTCTTTCTATCTAATGTTGAAAATATCTTTTCCAACATATTATTATAATAAATTTCAAAATCAGTAACTGCAATAATAGGATCTATTCTTATTCCAATATTATAACCTATGTTTTGTAATTTATAAGCTGCCTCTATTCTCTCATCAAGATTAGATGTTCCTAATTCATATTTATCTATAATTTCCTGTGGACTAAATGTAAATGATACAATAACACTATCTGACGGGTCTATATTAAGTAAGTTCTTTATATTATTACTCTTGCTTCTTATCTCCAGTTTTATATCATCTCTATTTCTAAAATAATTTATCAAATCAGAATTTATATTTGTAATATTATCATAAACTAAAGAATCGTTTACTATTCCGCAGCTTATCATAGAGCCTTTTTCTTTAAAATTATCTAATTCTAAAAACATATCCTCTATATTTACATAAAACATATATGCCCCATGTTGATAATAATCTCTTAAATAACAATAAAGACAATTAAAAGGACAATTATTCTCATATGTCAAATAATATTCCTCTTTTATTCCTACAAAATTTTTATCTAAATAATATTGTTTTAAAAATTTTCCTTTTTTTACTCCAAAAAACATATTTTTTTTCTCATCAATATAAGATAAATTTTGTTTCTTTATTATCTCTATAAATTCATTTTTATCTTTTACTACTTTATAATCAGATATTTTAGATAAAATTTCTTGTCCTTTTTTATAATTTTTTATATCTTCTGTTATAAATATCATATTCTACTCCATACTAAATTTTTTTGAATATTTTTTTCTTAATACTGCAACAAATTCTACAGATTTTGACATAATAAGAGGAATAATATATTGCTTTTTTTCTTTTGTAATAATATCTATACATTTTTCTATATTTTTTCCACCTGTTGGCACCATTCTTCTTAATGTTATTTTTTCTATATCTTTTAATTCAATTTCCATTTTTTTATATTTTAATTTTTCATTAACAATATCAATTGAAATTTTATATTCCATCATCATATATATAAATACTCCACCTACAAATATAAAAAAACCTGACATTAAAAATTGAAAATTATCTTTTAATTTTAAATTTTGATAAAAGAAAAATAATCCAACAAATAACAAATTAAATCCACTTATAAACCAAATAAATTTTCTTCTAAAATTAATGCCATACTTATATATTTTCTTTTCTTTTAAATCATATTTTTTTATTTTTTCTTTAAATCTTTCATAAAACATATTCTAATCTCCTTTCAAAAATAGTAATAATTCATATTTAAAAATTTATGTTGTTTATTTTATTACTCTTCAGACCTAACTTAAGTCCTCTTCTATCTTAAGAGAGGATTTTTTTACTCCCATTTTCCTAAATTAATAAAAATTAATTCAATCCTTTAACTTTTATTAATATAAAAATTAACAAACCACGAAATAACATTAATATACACAAATAAATTATCTATTCGCATATATCTGTATTAATTCGTGGTTGAAATATTCTGAAAAATTATATTATACTATATCCCATAAAAATATGATCAGGTCCACTTCCCAATGCGTGTCCACATTTTCCATAAGCAGCTACTGTTATCATATCTCTTCCTCTTATAACAGCAATTTTAAATCCTCCACCTAATCCTCTATTTATAATCTCTATTTGAGAGTACACATCTCTAACAGCATTAGATACAGCATTTTTTTCTCTTAAATTTTCATGAATAACTTCTTTTGCTATAGCAGCCACAATAGCACCTTCTCTAAGCTTTAATGGTAATTCTAATCCATTAGCTCCTACTTGAGTAACTGCAGCTTTATAATTCATTTTTTTTATCCTATCAAACCAATATTTTTCATCTTCATTTGTTTGAGTCATTGCTAAAAATATAACTGCTCTTTCTGCAGTCATTTTCCCATCTGATTTTGTTACTACAAAATCTTTAACAATATCTCCAGGAGTAACGACTCCAATTAATTCTTGATTTTTATTAACAATAGGCAAAAATTCTATCCCATATTCTATTATTTTTTCTGCTGCTTCTTTTATAGTCCTTTCAGGAGTAAATGGCTCTACTTTTTCTTCAGCTATTTCAATAAATTCTTCAGCAATTAAATTTTTATTATATTCATTAACTAAATCACTTACTTTTATCAAGCCTAAATATTTTCCATCAGAAATAACTACAACATACTTTTTTTTATTAATTATCATCTCTTTTTTTATATATTCTAAATTTTTTTTACAATCAATTGTAACAGGCCTTTTTTGCATAATATCTCTCACTGTAAGTCCCAATCTGTTACCTCCAATCCCATAAGTTATATAATAATATATAAGATACCAAGCATTTATTTCCCTTTTCTAGGAAAGTAATAAATCTATTCGTAAGATAAGCTTCGCTTGATAAAATTCTATTCCCATTCTATTGTTGCTGGTGGCTTCGAACTAATATCATAAGCTAATCTATTAATTCCTTTCACCTCATTTATTATTCTATTTGATACTTTTTCAAGAAATTCATATGGCAAATGTGACCATGTAGCAGTCATAAAATCTGTAGTATCTGCTGACCTAAGTACCGCAGTATACTCATATGTTCTTTCATCTCCCATTACACCTACAGATTTCACAGGTAATAATACTACAAAAGCTTGGCTAACTTTATTATATAGAGCATGATTCCATAACTCTTTTATAAATATATCATCAGCTTCTCTTAAAATATCTGCTTTCTCTTTTGTTACCTCTCCTAAAATTCTAATTCCAAGTCCTGGTCCAGGAAAAGGATGCCTGTCAATCATATGATCTGGTATTCCTAATTCTCTTCCTACTTTTCTTACTTCATCTTTAAAAAGTTCTCTTAAAGGCTCTAATAATTCAAAATCCATCCCTTCTGGCAATCCACCTACATTATGATGACTTTTTATTGTTGCAGATGGTCCTTTTACTGATTGAGATTCTATTACATCTGGGTATATTGTACCTTGTGCCAAAAATTTAGCATTTTTTAATTTTTTCTTTTCTTCATTAAACACTTCGATAAAATCTTTACCTATAGTTTTTCTTTTCTTTTCGGGATCAGTTACTCCTTTTAAATTTCCTAAAAATCTTTCAGAAGCATCAACACATTTTATTTTAATATTGTAATTTTTCCCATATGTTTCCATTACTTTTTCAGCTTCATTTTTTCTTAATAATCCTGTATCAACAAATATACAAGTTAATTGATCACCTATTGCTTTATGTATAAGAACTGCTGCTACTGATGAATCTACTCCACCTGAAAGTCCTAAAATAACTTCTTTATCTCCAACTTTTTCTTTAATATCTGCTACAGCTTTTTCTATATAGTTCCCCATATCCCAGTTCTTTTCACATTTACAAATAGAAAATACAAAATTCCCTAAAAATTCAGAACCATATATAGAATGTGTTACCTCTGGATGAAATTGTACAGCATATATATTTTTTTCCATATTCGCAATCACTGCAATTGAACTATCTGTATATGCTATTTTTTTAAATCCTTCAGGCAATTTTGTTACATGATCTGCATGACTCATCCACACTTGCGAAGCTTTAGGCATATTTTTAAAAATTGGTAATGATTTATCTTCAATAATCAAATCCGCTTTCCCAAATTCCTGTTTATCCGCTCTTGCTACTTCTCCACCTAATAAATGAGTTGTTAATTGCATTCCATAACAAATCCCCAAAACTGGTATACCTAATTCATATATCTCTTTTGAAATTGTTGGAGCTTCTTTTGCATAAACAGAAGCAGGTCCTCCTGACAAAATTATTCCTTTTGGTTTTATCTCTTTTAATTTTTCTATTTTAGTGAAATATGGAACAATCTCTGCATATACTCCTTTTTCTCTAACTCTTCTAGCAATTAGTTGATTATATTGTGACCCAAAATCTAAAATTACAATACCGCCTTTATGCATTTTCATCTCCTCTCAAATCATAATATAATTTTTTTTAATTCCTCTGATTTAAAATCTAAATTATGTATAGATTTTATATATCTTACAGTTTTTGTTTTCCCTCTGATTAATAAAGTTTCTGTTCTAGCAATATTTCCTTTTCGAGAGACCCCTTCAACTAAATCTCCTGGAGTAACTCCTGTAGCTGTAAACACTACTTGATCATCTTTTACTAAATCATCTAATGTCAATACTTTATTTATCTCAATTCCCATTTCTTTACATCTTACTATTTCACCTTTACTAATTTTATCATTTTCTAAAGTTATCCCTTTTACTTCACTTCTTGTTTTAAGTCGTACATTCATATCTCCACCCAAGGCTTTCATTGCAGCAGCAGATATTACCCCTTCTGGAGCTCCACCTATACCATATAACATATCAATTTCAGAATCTATTACTGCTACTAAAATTGATGCTGCTACATCTCCATCAGGTAATGCAATAACTCTCATACCCATATCTTGTAAATTTTTTATGATACTTTTATGCCTTGGCTTATCCAAAATTACAATAGTCAAATCTGATAATTCTTTGCCTAAAGCTTTTGATACGCTATATATATTTTCTTTTAAAGGTTTGTTTAAATCAATACTTCCTTTTGCTTCTGGTCCTACAATTAATTTCTCCATATACATATCAGGAGCTTTTAAAAAACTGCCTCTATTACCTACTGCCATTACCGCAATTGCATTTGCTTGACCTTGAGCAGTCATTCTTGTACCTTCTAAAGGATCCACTGCAATATCTACTGGAGTAGCTTCTTGACTTTTACCTACTTTTTCACCAATATATAGCATTGGAGCTTCATCTATTTCTCCTTCGCCAATTACTATTTCACCAGAAATATCTATTTCATTTAACATATATCTCATTGCGTCAACAGCTGCTTGATCTGCTGATTCTTTGTCACCTCTGCCTATCCATTTAGAGCTAGCTAAAGCTGCAGCTTCAGTTACTCTTGCAAATTCTAATGCAAGATTTCTTTTCATTTTATATAATTTACCTCCTGCTTTTTTTTGTTTT
Organism: Haliovirga abyssi; assembly: GCF_030295325.1. Taxonomy (GTDB): domain Bacteria; phylum Fusobacteriota; class Fusobacteriia; order Fusobacteriales; family Haliovirgaceae; genus Haliovirga; species Haliovirga abyssi. Next base: position 1,193,849 of record NZ_AP027059.1, read on the forward strand.
ATTCAGTCTTTTATTAATTGTATTATAATTTTCTTCACTATTTTTCAAAAAATCTGCTAATTTATCTTCAAAATTGGCTGGCTTAGCTGGCTCTACTTTTGTATTTCTAGATGAGCTACCTCTTCTATCGAATCTTTCAGATGGCTTTCTATTGTAATTAGATTTAGTTGCTGGTCTTGTTGTTGGCCTACTTGCTTCTTCAGTTTTTTTTATAGATAAATCTATTCTTCCATCTGGTTTTATGGCTAAAACAACGACAGATACCTCTTGCCCAACAGTTAATACATCTTCTACATTTTTTATATATTTGTTACTAACCTCAGAAATATGAACTAACCCTTTTTTATTGTTCTCCAAACTTACAAAAGCTCCATATTTAGTTATTTTTTCTACTTTTCCTGTTAATTTCTCTCCCACAGTTACTTGCATTAATTTTTTACTCTCCTTCCGAAATTTTAATTTTTTTTATTTTCAATTAATTTTTTTACTACAATTACATGTAGTATGGAATATTTAAAAAATAAATTCCTAATATTTTATTATAAAAACAAAACTGAAATATTATTTTTAATCCATTCCTAAATTAAATTTAATATAATTTTATATACTATTTTAACATTCTATACACTTTTTCAGATTTTTTTTTCATGAAAAGTTTTTCTCTTGCTATTTTTTCTATAAATTTAGGATTGTCTAAATTTATATATTCTTTTTTTAATTCTTCATGTTTTTTTTCTAATTTTGCTACTTCTTCTTTTTTTATTTTTATTTTATTCTTTGTTTTTAAAATTTCTCCATTCAATGTGATTGATTCAAATATAATTTTTATTGCAAAAATTGATAATGCCAAATTTACTGTTAATAAAAAAGTTTTTTTTATTTTTCTAGAGTTCATATTATTTTCCCCTTTGCTTTGTCATTAATTCAATTATACTTTTTACTTTTTTAACATCTTTAGTCGAAATTGCATTTAAAATTTTAGCAACTTTTTTATTATCCATTTTTTCAAATATTCTTGCTACTATATTTTCATCTAATCCTCCTAATATTATATTTGAAACCGCATCTGGGGTCATACTAGAATATATAGAGGCAAATTTATCAATATTTGCTTCTTTTTCTTTATATGTTTTTTCTTTTTCTAATATAATTTTTTCTCTCTCTTTTAAAGATTTATCTTTTTCATTCAAAATTTTTTCTTTGGTGTTTAATTTCTCTTCTTTTTTTAATAATGAATCTTTTAATTCCTTTGTTTTCTTTTCTTTTAATGAAATTTCTCTATTTTTTAGTTGTATCTCTTCTTGATATTTATTAGACAATAATTTTAATCTCTCATCATCATCTAAGTGTATTTGATAACTATATTTTAAATAGCTTCCTACATATGGCATCTTAGCTATTTTAGATGTTGGTGGAAACAATTTTGATAAATCTAAAAACCCTATAATATCTAAAAATATAGTTCCTGTAAATAATGTGAATAAAAATATTAGAAAAAGAAAAGATGTAAAGAAAAAATATTTCTTCTTTTTTTTCTTTTTCCCTTCCTTATTTTTCTTTTTCCCTTCCTCTGCCATATTACTTTCTCCTATTATACATATTATTTGATATTTCGTCTATAAATTTTTGTTCTTTTTTTATTTCTTCTTCTTTATACCTTTCAAAATATTTTTCTTTCAATTTCTCAAAAGTTTTCTTTTCTTTTCTTTTTTCAAAGTATAATTCTTCACTTTTTTCTATCTCTTTTTCTTTTTCCTTAATATTTATTTCTGATATCTCTTTCTTTTTCTTTAATCTTAATAAAAAACTATCATAATTTTTAATCATCATTATGTTAATTCTATTTTGTTTCATTTCAGAATATTTTTTCATAAATATTTTAATTTCATTCTCTACTTCAATTAGTTTTTCTTGCAAAATATTTAATTCATATCTTTTTTGTTTAAGTTCATCTTTTATAATATCTTCTTCTTTTTGCTTAAATTCTAAAGCTTTTTGAAATCTAAATTTAAACATCTATCTTTCCTCAAGATCACTTAACGTATCTTCGCTTAATATTTTTCCATTGATTTTATAATTATCCAAATAATATCCATATATCAAAGAAATTTTTTCCAATACTTCTCCTTTTTTCCCTATTAATTTCTGCATATCCATGCCTAATTGTTTAATTAAAATTGCTTTCTTTCCTTCTTGCTCTAGATAATAAATTTGTTGATTTAGACTGTTTATTTCTTCTGACAGATCTTTATATTCAGAATCTAAATTTTCAAGTTTTTCAATCTCTGTTTCTTTATTATTTCTTATTAATTTTTCTTTTTCTAATTTCAATTTTTTAATTTTGTTTTTCATATTATTAATTTTATTTGTTTCATTTTCTGTAAGTAAGTACTTGTTATATTCTTCTATTTTTTTATCTATTGTTAACAATTGCTTATTGAAATTATTCGTAATTTCTTTTTTTATTTTTTCTAAAATTCCATTGTATTTGTTTGATTTTATCTCAATTTCATTTTTATAATAACTTTTTGGAAAAATTTCTAAATAATGTTTCCAAAGTTTTTGTTTTTTAGAAAATGATACTAATTTTTTTTCTTTTTCTATATACGATTTATACATTTTATTTTCAATAGTTTGCAAAATATGATTTTTAGTTTCTTCTCCATTGATTTCTCCGATTCTTTTTATTACATATTGTTTTAATTTAATGCTATAACTATTATCTTGTGTGATTTTAATAGCTAATTTTATAGCTAATTTTATATTATTATTAAATATAAAATCAATATACAATTTTTGATTTGATAAATTTCCTTCTTCTAATGCTAAATCATACAATATATTTATAAGTTGTATAGAATTATATGTTTGCAAAATTGATAATATATTTTTTGTATTTTTAGTATTCATTTTTTTTAATTCTTTTATTAAAAACTTTCTACTCTCAGGAGTATTTAATATAAAAATATCTTCTAAATATTCTGTTTTAGAAGAATTTATATAATTTTCTTTCAAAATATCAAACAGATTATCATCATGTAAAATTGCTAGACCTCTAAAAGCTAATTTTTTGTTTTTATTTAAATTATTCTTAAAAAATTCCTTACTTTTTTTCACTCCATACTTTGAGATTGCTCTCTTTTGTAAATCAATATTTTCAGAAAATAATTTTTCTTTAATATTCATTTCATTTTCAAAAATTAAATCTAATACTTTTGCTTTAAAATTTGCTTCTAAATTTTTATTTAAATAAAAATATAATATATTTTTATATTTTTCATAATTAGAAGAATCTATCTCGTAGATCATACTTTTAAATATATCAGAACTATTTTTTAATGTTTTTTCAAACCATTCTTCTTTATTATTTAAAATATAATTTATAGAAAAATATAAATTATATTTTAAAAGATTTTCAAACATTTCATAATCATTATTAGATATAGAAAGTTTTAATAGTTTTTCTAGCCTATCATTTGATTTTTTATATTCTATTCTCTTTATCAATTGTTCTTTTTCGTTTGAAGGAATATCTATTGTCTCACCATTATATTGTTTATAAAATTCACCATATTGTTTATTTTTTAATAAATAATTAAACAAATTCAACTTAATTGATTCTGGATAGATAAAGCTATCATATTTCAAAGATTCTTTAATAAAAAACTCTTTAAGAGTATCTTCGTTTATTGTTTCTGTAGTTAATACAGTTTCTAAACTATTTTTTGTAAATTTTATATCTTTACTTTTCAACATAAAATATGCACTTTTTCTTACTTCAGAGTCTGCCAAACTATCTTTTATTATATTTTCTAACTGAATTTCCTCTTTACTGTTTAATGTAACTCTTTTTTTTAATCTATTTATATCTTTTGTGTTTTTTATTTCTGTACTTCCACATGCAGAAAATAATAGAGTTATTAATACTATACTAAACAATTTTTTCATTATAAATCTCTCCTTATATAATTAATTTGAAAAAATATTTTCAAGTGATGTAACTGCTCCTTCCAAATCACTCTTTTCCATTATTTCTTGTTTTAAAAAACTATTTACCTCCTCTATTTTAGAAATAGCATAATCAGCTCTTACATTGCTACCTTCTTTATATGCTCCTATATTTATCAAATCTTCAATCTCATTATAATTCGCCAAAACTTCTCTGACTTTTCTTGCATTCATAACATGTTCTTTTGTAGCTACTTCTGTAATTAGTCTAGAAGCACTTACTAAAATATCAATTGCTGGAAAATGATTTTTTGCTGCAATATTCCTAGACAAAACAATATGTCCATCAAGAATACCTCTCACTGCATCTGCAATTGGGTCATTCATATCATCTCCATCTACTAATACTGTATATAATCCTGTGATTGTTCCTTTGTCTGAATTTCCAGTTCTTTCCAATAATCTTGGTAGCATAGAAAAAACGGAAGGTGTATATCCCCTTGTAGCTGGTGGCTCTCCTATTGCAAGACCAACTTCCCTTTGAGCCATTGCAAAACGAGTTAAAGAATCCATCATTAACATTACGTTCATTCCTTTGTCTCTAAAATATTCTGCTATTGCTGTGGCTGTCATTGCACCTTTTATTCTTACTAATGCTGGTTGATCTGAAGTAACTACTACTACTACTGATTTTTTAAGTCCCTCTTCCCCCAAATCTCTTTCAATAAATTCTCTAACCTCTCTACCCCTTTCTCCTATTAATCCTATTACATTTATATCCGCAGAACTATTCCTGGAAATCATCCCTAACAATGTACTTTTCCCAACTCCACTTCCTGCAAAAATACCAACTCTTTGCCCTTTTCCACAAGTTAAAACTCCATCTATTGCTCTTACTCCAACTGATAAAGGTTCCACAATTCTCTTTCTAGTTAAAGGATTTGGAGCTGAAGTATCTAAAGGCATATGCTTTTCAACCATTATTTGGCCATTATTATCCATTGGCTTTCCTAGTCCATCTACTATTCTTCCTAGCATATTTTCTCCAACAGGAATACTTAAACTTCTCCCTGTTGCCACTACTTCACAACCATGCCCTATTCCTTTTAGTTCTCCTAATGGCATTAATAATATTTTATCTTCATCAAATCCAACTACTTCCGCATCTACTCTATCATTTCCATTAAAAGTTTTTATATAACAATGTTCTCCTAATTGCACAATAGGACCTTCTGACTCTATAGTTAGTCCAACTACCCTTATTACTTTACCATTTATTTTCACAGTATCAATCTTTTTAACTTTCGATATATATTCTTCAACATTAATTTTCATTATACACTTCCATTCAAATTTAATCCTTCACCTTCATTAAACCTTCAAATAAAACTTCTAATTGTGAATTTATCGAAGCATCAATTGTTCCCATACTTGTTTCCAATATACAACCGCCTTTTTCTATTCTAGAGTCTTCTATCATCTCTATTTCTTGTCTATCTACCCCATTTATTTGAGAAATAACCTCCTCCTTTATATCCTTTAAATAATTCAAATCTTCCCAATTTATAAATATTTTTAATTTTTTACTAATTGGGACTTTTTTTATTGACTCTAAAATATTATTTTTTATTATCTTATTATTTTCTGAAACTTCTAATTTTATTATTTTTTTGGCAATCTCTATAGATAATTTTATTATTGCCTCTTCATTTTCTTTTATTGTATTATTTCTAATTTCAACAGTCTCATCAATAATCCCTTGTGCTCTAATAATCAAACTTTTTGTTTGCTCTATTATTTCTTCTTTTGCACTCTTTTCTCCAGCTTGATAGCCATCTTGATAACCTCTATTTTTGTTTACTTCTAGTTCATATTCAGCTTTTTGATTAGCTTCTTCTATTATTTTATTGACCTTTTCATTTAATTCTATTTTTTTTCGCTCTATTTTTTCGCTTAAATTTTTTAATTCTAATTCTTTTTCTTTTATATTTTTATTTAGAGTTTCTAATTCCTCTTTTTTGTTATCCAACTCTTCTATGCCATAATTTTTTATATTTTTTTGTTCACACTTATCACCTATTATAATAGGTTTACTATTATTTTGTATGAATTCTCCTTTTATGACATTAAACAATCATCTCATCCTCGCTTCCTCTAGCTATTACAATTTCTCCTGATTCTTCCAATTTACGTATTATATTTACAACTTTTTGTTGAGCCTCCTGTACATCTTTTATTCTTACAGGACCCATATATTCCATATCTTCATTTAAATTTTCAGCAGCTCTTTTTGACATGTTTTTTAGTATCTTTTCTTTTACTTCTTCACTAGATCCTTTTAATGCTAGAGCTAAATCTTTCCCTTCCACACCACGTAAAACTAACTGAATTGCTTTATCATCAAGAAGTATTACATCTTCAAATACAAACATTCTCTTTTTAACTTCTTCTGCTAACTCTGGTTCTTGTTCTTCTAAGCTTTCTATAATAGTTTTTTCTGTTCCTCTATCCACATTATTTAATATTTCAACTAAAGAATCTATTCCTCCTGTAGATGTATAATCTTGCCCTACAACTGAAGAAAGCTTTCTTTCTAATACACGTTCGACCTCTCTTATCATCTCTGGAGAAGTCCTATCCATCATAGCTAATCTTTTAGCTATATCAGCCTGTTTTTCTGGTGGTAGCTCTGATATAATAAGTCCAGCTTTATCTGATGATAAATATGATATAATCAATGCTATTGTTTGTGGATGCTCTCCTGATATAAAATTTAATATTTGGGATGGCTCTGTTCTTTGTATAAAATCAAACGGTTTTACTTGTAATGATGATGTCAATTTTGTTATTATATCTAAAGCCTTATTTTCACCTAAAGCTTTAGTTAATATATCTCTAGCATAACTAATTCCACCTTGTGATATATATTGTTGTGCTAACATTAAATCTGAAAACTCTCCATAAACAATGTCTTTTGTATTCGCATCTACTTTATGAAGTCTAGCTATTTCTAGTGTCAATTGTTCTATCTCTTCATCTTTTAAATGTTTAAAAACTTCAGCAGCTGTATCTTGTCCTAGAGATATAAGCAATATAGCTGCTTTTTGTTTACCATGTAATTTGGGTTCATCTGCCATTATATCCTCCTAAGAAATTCCTAAAATATAATTTTTTAGTCTTGAAGCAACCATGTTCTAATTAATCCTGCAACTTCTTCAGGCTTTTGTTTTGCTATATTTTTTATTTGCTCTTCTTTTTCTTTTCTTTCTTGTTCTTCCACAGTTAATTGTTCTCCTAGAGCAACTTCCTCCATCTCTGGAATAAGTTCTTCTACTGCTCTTCTCTCTTTTTCTCTTAACCTCTTTTCTTCTGCTTTTTTCATTACAAAATAAATAATAACTAATGCTATAATTAATATTATACTTGCAATAACTCCAATTACAATATACTTTTGATATTTTTGTTGTGTTTCTATAACATGCTGAAATTTATCAATTGTTTTTGTATCAAATGGTATTACATCGATATTAATTTTATCTCCCCTATTATCATCAAAATTAATTGCTGCTTTTACCATATTTTGAAACTTTGTTCTTTCGTTGTCATTAAATTTTGTTTTTTTAAAATAATCTGAGTTTTCATTTAAAACAACAGATACATTTAATTTTTTTATACTTCCAAGAGATTTCTCATATTGAGAGTTTGTTTTATTCAACTCATAATTTACAGTATTATTATTTTTTGAATACTCTTTTCCATTTTTTGAGCTATCTGTCGCTACATATCCTGGTATATTAGAAGATGTCCCTGGTACACCAGAAGCATTCCCATCACCAGTACCTTTATAAATTTCATTATTTTCTTGTTTACTTCTAACTAAACCTTGTGTTGATTGTTCTCCAGATATTGTTGGAGTTGTATATTCCTCTTTGTTTGTCAATTGTTTATCAAAATCTAAAGATACGGCAACTTTTACTCTATAATTACCCGCTCCTAAAACACTTAGCAGTCCTGTAACTTTCCTCTCTAGCTCTTTTTCCATTTTATTTTGAAGTTGTAATTTTTTATCATTAAATTCACTACTGTTCTTATTTATAGTTATATTATCAGATAATATATTTCCATTACTATCTATTACTTCTACATTATCTATCGTCAATCCTTCCACAGAACTAACTGCTAAAAGCATTATCCCTTTTACATTTTCTTCAGTAAGTTTTCCTAATGGCTGTAATTGAACTAAAATAGATGCCTTTGCAGAAACTCTATCCTCTGCAAAAGGAGAATCTTCTGCCGGAGTTATATTTACAACTGCTTTTTTTACTTGTGAAAGTGCTGCTATAGTTCTTTCTAACTCACCTTTTTGAGCTCTTAAAAACATCATTTTTTTATCAAAATCAGTAGATCCTATTTTTGCTTTATCAAATATTTCAAATCCAACAGTCCCTCCAGTTGGGACTACTCCATCTTTTGCTAAATCTAATCTTAAAGAATATTTTTCTTTGGAATCCACCTCTATTGCTGTCCCACCTTGACTTATTTTATACTTAACTCCCTTTTTATCTAAATCCGCTTTTATTAAAGAGGCATCTTTTGCTGTTAATTCTGTAAAAAGAGGTTCATAATTAGTTCTAGATGACGCCATTGAAAATAAAATTGTAAAAATCATTGTAGCTACTATTGAAACTATTATTAAAATTTTTTTTATCTTGCTTAACCCTTCCCATATACTCTTTGCTTTTTCTATAATTTTTTTTATAGTCTCATCCATAACCTATATATCCCCTTTTGTTTTTATATCTCATAAATTTATAAATTATACCTGCATTCTGCTAAATTCTTGATATGCATCTAACAGTTTATTTCTAACTTCTATTACAAAAGACATAGCTATCTCTGCTTTCTGTCCAGCAACCATTACCTCTTGGATATTATCTATTTTTCCTGATACAAAATTTTGTGTTTTTAAATTTGCATCTTTTTGTAAGTTATTTGCATCTTCTACTATTCCTTTTAAAACATTAGAAAAACTTGTTTCTGCTTCTTGTTTATTTTTTTTATTTGAAATATCACCCAAAATATTTGGGTTTATTATACCATTAATTTTCATTATTAGCCACTCCCTTTATCACTTAACTATTTCCCTATGCTAAGAGCTGAATTTGCCATACCTTTTGCTGAATTAATAACAGTAACATTTGCCTCATATGCTCTTGTAGCTGTAATCATGTCAGTCATCTCTTTCACAATGTTTACATTTGGCATAGCTACATATCCATCTTTATTTGCATTTGGATGATTTGGATTATATACATATTTAAAAGGTGCTTTATCCTCTGCTATTTTTAATACTCTTACTCCATTTCCTATTTCAGAGTCATTTTCATTCGACATATTCATTGGTATTTTAAATTCTGTGTTTTTTCTAGCTTGAAATATTACCTCTTTTCTTCTATAAGGAGTTCCATTTTTAGTTACAGTTGTATTTGCATTGGCAATATTTTCTGAGATCACATCCATCCTTAATCTTTCTGCAGTTAATCCTGATGCACTTGTATTAATTATTCCAAAAATCCCCATTTAAATCACCCCTTTATTTCCCTTTTATCACACTCTTTAATATGAAAAAATTTTGAGTTAATCTTGTTGCTGCAAATTGATATCTAATATTATTTTTTGCAAGCTCCCCTTGTTCTTTTTCTATATCAACACTATTTCCATCATTTCTCATTGTAGTATTATCTTCTCTAATAATCTTTGCTCCAATATTTTCTAAACTTGGAGTTGAATTAATTTCAAAATGTTTTGAATTTGTCGTAACTCCTTTTATTTTTTCACTATTATCTTTTGACAGGGTTTCTCTTAAAATAGATTCAAACTGAATATCCTCTCTCTTATAATTAGGAGTATTCACATTAGCTATATTATTAGCCAATACATTTGCTCTTTTTGAATAAGCATCCAACCCTTTTTCTAGGATAGTGATATTATTACTAAACAATTTCATTTTTTTCGCCCCCGTAAAATTAAAATGTTTTTTATTATATTTATTATTTATCAACTTTATTTTTCTTTTTATTCTTATATAATATAATATATATCACAATTATTACAAAAGAAATAACTATAACATAAATAGCTGCTTTATGTGAGTATTTTTTTATTAATTCTAGATTATTTCCAACTAAATACCCTATATATGCCAACACGGCATTCCACAATCCAGCTCCAAGAAAAGTATATAATGCAAACTTCCACTTTTTCATTTTTGTAAGACCTGCTGGAAAAGATATATATTGTCTAACTACTGTTATTAATCTTCCTATAAAAGTACTAATAGCTCCATGTTCATTAAAATATTCTTCTACCTTCATAAATCTTTTTTCTGTTAATCCAAAATATTTTCCAAACTTCAATACAAATTTTCTTCCATATATTAAAGCTATATAATAATTTAAAAAAGAGCCCATTAAACTTCCTATAATTCCACTAATAATAACTAAATATAAGTTCATTTGCCCTTGTGCTGCCAAATAGCCTGCTGGCGGTATTATAACTTCACTTGGGAAAGGAACAAAAGAACTCTCTAATGCCATGAAAAATATAATTCCTGGATATCCCATTATCCCTACAATATTCATTAACCCACTAAAAATATTTACTAACATCTCTATTCTCCATTTTCTCTATACTTCAAATAATCTATTGCCATTAAATATCCATAATATGAAAATCCTGTAATTTGCCCAATTGCTATAGGTGCAGTAACAGATTTATGTCTAAATTTTTCCCTCTTATACACATTAGAAATATGAACTTCTACAAACGGAATATTTACAGCAGCCAACGCATCTCTTATAGCTATACTATAATGAGTAAAAGCTGCAGGATTAATTATTATATAATCCACTGCATTATCATAAGCTTCTTGAATTTTATCTACAATTTCTCCTTCATGATTTGATTGATAAATTTCAATATCTATATTTTCTCTTTTTGCTTTATTTTTTATAATATTATTTATATCATCAAAATTTTTATTCCCATAAATTCCAGGTTCTCTTTTTCCTAACATATTTAAATTTACACCATGTATCACTAAAACCTTCATTAATTTCCTCCTAAATATTTAATCTTTCATATGAAAAATTAAATATAACTATAATAAACTATACTCATTTATTACTAATTTAAATTTACACCCTAAAAAATTTGCAGATTTTTTTGATATAACCATTCTTGATAAAAATATTTCAAAATATTCCATAACTTGTGATATTTGAGTATCAATTGATAACTCTAATGAAATAATTTTTTCCTCTTTATTTACTACTACAGATGAATGAATTGCTGCATAATTTACTCTATCATGTATATCAAATGATAGTTGATCCGTTCCTCTAACTCTTGAACGATGAACATCTGCTTTATCCGCTATTATTAATGCTGCCGATATTGGATTCACAGGCTCTCCTCCAAAGCTTTCATCATGATTCCCTATTGCACTCATTACTATAGCTGTATCTTCAATATTCATCCCTAAATCTAAAAGAATATCTTTTGCCATAAGTGCACTATAGTGTGGATGATTTACTCTATTTATCGCATTTCCTATATCGTGTAAATATCCAGCTATTGCTGCTAGTTCGCACATTTTTTCGCTATATCCTAATTCTTGTAAAATTCTTTTTGAATTTACAGATACAATTCCTGTATGTCTAAATCCATGTTCTGTATATCCTATTGCTTCAAGGCATAAATCAGCTCTTTTTATAAATGTTTTTACAATTTCAAGTTTTTTTATATCTTCTACTTTTATCATTTTTTATCTCCCTAAAAGTTCTAATAGTTTCTTTCCAATATTTTTAGATTTCATTAATGTTTCTCCTATTAAAGCAGCATCAATGTAATTTTTTTCTAAAAGTTTAATATCTTCTCTACTTTTTATTCCGCTTTCTGCTACAACTAATCTATCCATTGGAATTTTTTCTCTTAACTTAATCACGTTATATATATCCACATTAAACGTTTGTAAATTTCTATTATTTACACCTATAATTTTTGCAGGTGTATCTAATGCTTTTTTTAAAACCTCTTCCGAATGAACTTCTAATAATACACCTAATTTTAACCTGTTAGCTAATTCTATAAATTTTATTAATGTTTTATAGTCTAAAACTTCCCCTATTAATAAAATAGCATGCGCTCCTAAATATTTTGCTTCATAAATTTGGTATTCATCAATGATGAAGTCTTTTCGTAAAGTAGGTAATTCCACTTCTTTTGATATATCATATAGATATTTTGAATCTCCTTGAAAAAACTTTTTATCAGTTAATACTGATATTGCACTTGCCCCATTTTCTTCATATTCTTTAGCAATTTTCAAGTAATTAAAATCCTCTCTTATAATCCCTTTTGATGGAGAGGCTTTTTTTACTTCTGAAATTATTGAAATTCCTTTTTTAGATAAATTTTCTTTAAATTTAGATTCAAATAATTTAATTTTATTTATAAAATTATCTAAACTATTTTCTGATTTCAATTTTTTAATTTCAATTTTTTTATGATTTATTATCTCATCTAGAATCATTATTAACCCTCTTTTTTTATTTTATCTATCTCTTTTATGAAATTTTCTAAACTATCAAATTCATTATATACAGAAGCAAATCTGACATAAGCTACTTCATCAAGTTTTCTAAGATTTTTCATTATTAACTTCCCAATTTTTTTGCTTTTTATTTCACCTTTCAAATTATTATATATATCTTTTTCAATTTCTATAATTAATTCCTCTAATTTATCCCTACTAATATCTCTTTTTTCAGTTGCTCTTAACAATCCTCTTAAAACTTTATTTTTATCAAAATCTTCTCTTGTTCCATTTTTTTTCACAACTGTAATTACCATTTCTTCTACTCTTTCATATGTTGTAAATCTTTTTCCACATTTTGGGCATTCTCTTCTTCTTCTTATTGCATGCCCTTCTGATACTATTCTACTATCAATTACTTTACTATTATCGGCATTACAATATAAACATTTCATCTTTTCCTCCAACTTTCTACTATCTTCATAGCAACATCTAGTTTGTCTTTTTCTACATATAATTTTACTTCTCCTAAAGAACCAATTTCTATTCCCAAAACAGAATTGTTTTCTCCGCTTTTGTAATATTTAATCTCTTGACTTCTAAAAATTGATAATAAAATTTCTAGATTTATATTATCATTAAATTTTCCTAATTCACAAAACATTTACTCTTCTTCTTTATTTATTAATTCTATGATTTCATTTGGAGTATTTGCGCTTAATAATCTATTTCTAAATTCTTTATTTCTTATTAATCTAGAAATTCTAGCTAATACTTTTAAATATGTTTGACTATCTTTTATTGGTGAAGCAAAAACAAAAAACATATGTGTTTTTTCATTATCTAAAGAATCAAAATCTATCCCTTCTCTACTTATCCCAAATCCAACAGTTAATTTAGTTACAAAATCAGTTTTAGTATGTGGAATTGCAACGCCTTTCCCTATTCCTGTACTTCCTATTTTTTCTCTTGCGACTAACCCTTCATAACATTTGTCTGCATCTAAAATATTTATTGACCCATTTAATAATTCTTTTAATTCTTTCAATACCTCTTCTTTTGTATTTGATTTTAACTCTAAGTTGATTAATTTTTCTGACATGAAGTCTGTTATTTTTACTATATTCATTTATAAACCCTCCTTGATAATATTTTTAATTTTATTTTTTAAGAACCTTTTTAGGATGCCTTAATGGGAATGTTATTTTTAAGCCATTCCTAAATAATTTTTAAGCTGTTCTTTAATGTCAAAATGATAATTTAAATATCCTTCTAATATTTCTATAACACTAAGTAAGTTAAACTTATTTAAGTTTAACTTATATATACCCATTATGTCAACATTATTTAACAACATTAAATATTTTTTTTGATATTTTTTAATTTTTAAAACATTTTCCGTTTTATCAATCTGAAACTGTCCTTCTTCAAAATTAAAATACTCCCCTTCGTTTAATAAAAAGCTAGTTCCTTCTTGATTAATAATACTATTTAAAAAATAAGATACTAATACTAACATTTTTTCATTTTCTTTTTCTTTTGATATATACTTCAAGGAGTTGTATACCAATTTAAAAAGTTTAATGTTTTTTTCATTTTCCATAGAGAATTTATCTGCAATTTTTAGTATATATCCTGCAATATTTATTTTAAATAAGTTTTTTTTTATATCTAAAAATCCATCTGTCAATTCTACAGAAGATAAATATGATATCTCATTTTTTTTATAAATTATAAAATTTGATAACACCGCTAAATCAGTTCCATAAATTTCTCTTTTTTTGCTTTTTCTAATTCCTTTAGCTAATATTTTTATTTTTCCATTTTGCTTTGAGATTACAGTAACAATTTTATCTGCTTCCCCAAAATCTACCTTATTTATTACTATTCCTTCTATCTTTTTTATTTTCATTTTTTTATTATTTCATTCATATCAAATTCTAAATCTGAAATTTTACTATTTATTATAGTATTTTTAAAATAGATTTCTGAAATCAAGCTATTTCCATCAAAAATTTTTATATTTTTTGGAAACGTTTTTCCACCTACTTTTTCATAATTATAAAAAACTATGCTAACTCCAGTTTCATATTTTATTTTTAAAACTTTATTTTTCAATTTATTTAATATGAATTTTGTTTTTCCTATAAAAAATTCTTCTTTTAATTCTTTTTCTTTACTAATTTTATTAAATGCCTTAAATATATTTAAAACATAATTTTCTTCATCTTTTATTTTTTCATTTACAGTTTGCTCTAACATTGGATAATAAACTCTTTTTTCATTTTTATTATATAAATACAATTCTCCCATATTTATCTTAGGATATTCCATTATTTCCAATACTTTATCTGGCATTTTAATTTTCAATTTATATTTTTTAATTTTTGTTTTTTTATTCATATATCTTTTTTCTGTAACAATTGCCTTTAATGAATTTATATCAAAAAATGTATTAGCAAAACTATTAACAGTTATAGTAAACCCTACTATAAGTAAAATTATTATTTTGAATTTTTTCATTTCTTTCTCTCCTTACCAATAACCATTACTTCATGAATTTTCATTATTTTTTTTGGTATTTTTACATATAACATTCTAAACATATTATCTTTAGACTTTGAAATTTTTGATACTTCTCCTATTGTTATCCCTTCTGGATAAATATCACTTATTCCTGCTGTTTTTACAACATCTCCTATTTCAACTTTACTATCTATAATTATATTTTTCAACTCTAAATTAAGAGAATTACCACCAACTACAATTCCAATATTTTTATTAATTTCCGCTCCAACTTTAAAATTATTCTTACTAATTAAGTCTACTTGTGAGCTTTTTTTCAATACTTTAGTTATTTTTCCTACTAGAAATCCATTTGAAATAACCGCCATATCTTTTTTTACTCCATCATTCTCTCCCTTATTAATAAATAAATTTTGATACGCATTTAAAGAATCTCTATAAATGACATCTGCTACTAAACTTTTATATTTATATCTTTCTTTTAATTTAAGCATTTTTCTCAATCTACTATTCTCTTCTAAAATTTTTTTATAATCTAATTCTTTTAATTCAGTAGTATAAATTTTTTTTCTTAATGAATTATTCTCTTTTATAAGCTCTTTTATATATATAATATCGTTTATTTTTTCTTTTACAGAGCTTGTTAAATTATAAATACTACTTTTTATAGGCATAAAAATATATGTGCTAAATGCCCTGATTTTATCAAATCGCGTTTTAAACAATATAAGAATTATTAATATTGCTATTATTAATAGAAAATTTCTTAATTTTTCTTTTCTATTTTGTAACATCATTTGAAATCACCTTAACTAATTCCAATATAAGTTCTGCGCTATTTATCAAATCTTCCTTTTCTATATATTCGCTAGTAGAATGAACTTTGCTCATTCCTATTCCTAAATTCACAGTATCTATACCTTTTTTATTATAAACATTAGTATCACTTCCGCCGCCTAAGCTTTCTGCTTTAAATGGAAACTTTAAGTTGTCCGCAGCTTGTTTTACCAATTTTATCAATTCGTAATCTTCTGAGAAATTAAAGCCATCATATTCTCTTGTTAATTCATAATCAAGTTTAGCTCCATATTCTTCTGCTGTGTTTTGACAAATTTCTATAACAGTTTCTATTGTTTCACCTAATTTTTTTTCATCAAAGCTTCTGCTTTCTCCTACTATATTCAGCTCTTCCATTACAATATTTGTTGCATGTCCTCCATTGATAATCCCTAAATTAAGAGTAGTTTCTTCATCAATTCTTCCTATATTTAATTTTGAAATAGCTTTTGCTGCAACATATAATGCACTTATTCCTTTTTCTGGTTCAATCCCAGCATGTGCTGCTTTTCCTATGAATTTTAATTTTATTTGTTCATGATATGGAGCTTGTTTTACTACACTACCTGGTTTCCCAGAAGAGTCTAAAATAAATCCATATTTCAAATTAAATTTAGATTCATCAAAAGAAGTAGCTCCTAAAAGTCTAATCTCTTCTGCTATGCTAAATACTATTACTAATGTAGGATGTTTTAAATTATTTTCTTTTATTATATATAACATCTCTAAAATAGCAGCAATTCCAGCTTTATCATCTCCACCAAGTATGGTATCCCCTTTTGACATAATTTTTCCATCTTTTATTATTGGAATTATATTTTTGCAAGGTGTAACAGTATCCATATGAGAGCTAAACATCACTTCAGGCCCATCGCCTTTTAATATTCCAATAATATTTCCTGCATTCCCTTTGTTTATTTCGCCTGCATTATCTTCATAGACTTCTAATCCTAATTTTTTTAATTCTCCTATTAAATAATTAGCCATTTCCCTCTCTTCTAGTGAAGGCGAATATATTTTTACCATCTCTATAAATTTATTTATAATTCTCTCTTCGTTTATCATAATTAATTCTCCTCTCAATTTCTCACTATATTTTTATATCTAAAAACTCTTTTTCATAATGCAACTGATATCTATTTTTTACTATTTTAAAATTAAATATTACAAGTAAAAAATAAAAAAGCACTCACTTTTCCGCTACAAAATATTCTATTAATACATTATACAAAAAAAAGCATTATAAATCAAAGGATTTTTTCATAATTTACAATTTATTATCAAGAACAAAGGTGGCAAATACAGGGGTTTGCCCTGGGCTGTTAAACCTATATTTATCCTAGGAAAAAACATCATGCCACTTTTTGAGTCCCCAAAGCATCTCTTCTTCTTTTTAATAACGTTGATCCGATGTTTTCCTTTGTCCAATTTTCTATATCAATCATTTTAGTTTTCTCTAATGCCTCTTTTATTTCTTCTTTAGTTAATTTTAAGGTGAATGCAGGTATACATAAAACTAAATTTGTTATTCCTGCCATTGAATTATCACTTATATAATTTTTATATTTACCAAAATTTGATTCGATAATATCAGAAGTACATATCAGCTTTTCTTTATCTGGCATCAATTCTAAAACTTCTTCAAAATAAGAATTCATTTGTTTTGAAAATTCTTTTCCTTTTTCACTTTTTAATTTTTCTAAAATATATTTGCATTTAGATACTGTTTTTATTGAAAAACTTTGTTTTTTTAATATCTTTTGTATCTTTAATGTTGAGTTATTTATAAGTGATAGTTCTTCTATAAATTCTTTATATTCTTTTACCCAATTACTTTTTTCTCTTATTTTCTCTATCTTTTCTTGTTTTTTTAACATCTTTAATATCTTCATTCCATAATCAGATATTATATTTATATTCTGAAATCTTGATTTTTTCCTTTGTTTTGGTGGTATTATATGTGCTATATCACTTTGACTTAATTTTAATCTCATCTTTGACATATTTTGTGTGAATTCTATATATCTTTCATCCTTTTTATATAGTTTTTCTACAATTAATGCTATTTTATGCGTTACATCATGAATATGTTTTATGTTTGATAATTTTAAACCTTTTTTTATCACACTTCCATAATCTCCTATTGCATAACTTATACCACCTAAATCTTTTTTTAATTTTTCTAACTCTTCTTTTACTAATTCTCCTGTCCAACGTTTTTTTGATTTTTCTAATAATGGTACCATATCTGTATATTTTAAAGCTCTTTCAAAATTTACATTACTTTCTCTTATTCCCAATACTAATAATAATTTTTCTTGTCCTAATTGAATACTCTCATCTATTATTATTATCCAATCATCCGCTTTTTCTTTTGGCTTTTGTAAAGTATAACACCCTATTTTTCACCCAAATTATAATACTTACATGACTTGGACTTTTTATTTTTAAATTTAATGTTATATTTATTATTCCTATTAATTTTGAAATTGACCTGAAACTTGCTGAAGTATTCAACTTTATCATTACTATCATTTGAATTATGAGTATATCATATGCATAATTCCTTGGATTGTTCTTTATTTTTCGCTTTTTTTTTCATTATTTTTTAATACTTTTTTTTCTGTTTCTAATTTTAATATTTTTTCTGCATTTAATTTTGCTTTTATTTTCCATTTATTACGACTTTCTTTTAATTCTTTTATTCTTGTTTTTAACTTTTTATTTTCCGTTCTTCTTTCTTTTGCTTTTTCTTTCCATAAATTATATAAATTACTTTTTTCTATCATTTATATTCACCCACCATTTCTTTTCTTATGATTTTATAATTATTTCATAATAAAGTCAAGCTTAAAAATGGCAGGAGCTTTTTCCTTTGTAATTCCATAGGTTTAACAGTCCAGGTTTGCCCCTACGTAATAAATATCAACATCCGATTCAGTACATCATTTGAAAACATTAACAAGTAAAACATATAAAAATATAACATATATAGATTCTATATCGCCTCTATTTTTTAATTTAAAATTAATATTATTCATTGGACGGAAATAGATTCTACCCATACAAATTCAATTATTTTTAGGGCCAAGAACCTAAAATTTGTAGGGGTAGACCCCTGTGTCTACCCAAAGGCAAACAATAATAAAAAAATAAGTTGCACTTCATTTGCTAAAGTTTAAATGTTTCCCTAAATTTTCGGTTTAAAAACATGTTTAAAAAAATATAATAGTATTTATATATAATAATAGCTATAAAAACAATATTCATTAAAATTTATAGAAAATTCTTTATTTCATCATTTTACGTATAGTATTCATAAGTTCATCTATTACTTCTAGTTCTCCATTTTGAATTTGTTCTACTACACAGCTTTTAATATGAGCTTCCAGAAGTATTTTGCTAACACCATTTAACGCCGACTGAACCGATGTTATTTGATTTAATATATTATCACAATAAACATCATTTTGAACCATTTTGTTAATACCTCTAATTTGTCCTTCTATTCTGTTTAAACGATTAGATAAATTCTTTTTATCTTCTTCAGAATGATGAGCCACTTTACAACTAGGGCAACTATTATTATCCATAAATTTCTCCTTCCATGTAATTTTTATCCAGAACTATCATTTTATAAAAAAAAATAAGTTACGCTTCATCTGATAAAGTATAAATATTTTTCTAAAATTTTGGCTTCTCAAAAATTTTGATTTGAAAAATCGCATATTTCAAAAATGGCGTAGCTTATCTTCTGGATAAATTTATATTTCCCTAAATAAATAAAAAAAGTCCTGAATATAAAATCCAGAACTTCCTTTATTTAAATAATTTAATTAGTCAGCTAAACTTACGTTTGAAGCTTGAGGTCCTTTTTGTCCTTCAACTATTTCAAAACTAACTTTTTCACCTTCGTCTAATGTTTTGAATCCTTCTTTGTTTATTTGAGAGAAATGTACAAATACATCTGTTCCATCTTCTGCTGTTATGAATCCAAACCCTTTTTCTGCATTAAACCATTTTACTGTTCCGTTTACCATTTTCTAATACCTCCAAAATTTTATTTCCTTTAATTCTTTGACGCTTTGATGCTTTAATGAAAACTACTTCTTTATAATGTCTCTTTTATTTTGAAATACAATTACAACATCATTCAATGTATAAATGCTATCTCGAATCAAGGTACCCTTAGTATACTACATATAC